>JAFZGH010000227.1 GCA_017555465.1 Akkermansia sp.
AATTTTACGCTGCTGGAGGGTGCCATCCTGTCGAAAAACGTAGAAGCAGCCAAGTTGCTCATCGAGGCAAAGATTGATGTGAACCTCGTTCACGAGAAGAACAAAAAAAACAGGACTCCCCTCATCCGGGCCTGTTCAACGAAGGAAACACAGGCACTCGTACCTGCACTTCTTGACGCCGGTGCGGATTTTTCAGCCACAGATAGGAATAAGGAGAACGCTCTGCACCTCATTTGCAAATCCATCTACGACCAGCAGAGCGTCGAAGTGCTGCGTTCCATTCTTTCCAGGAATCCGGATATCCACCAAACCAACGAGAACGGCTTTACTCCCCTGCTCAAGCTCGCAAGCAAGTTCCACAAAGCTTACGGCGATGCGCCTGAATACGACAAGCAGGCTGTACTCGATGCTCTTAACGAACTTCTGAAGGCTGGTGCAGATCCGCATGCTGCACACGCACCAGGCAAGTTGTCAGTTCACATTGACGCGAAGGGATACGACGGGCCGATTACCGCGCTCAAGTATGCAGAGTTCTGCAACGCTACCGAATGCATCGAAATTCTGGACACAGCGTGCAAAAACACCAAGCCCAGCCTTGCCTCCAGACTTTCCGGTGCCATCAGCGTTAAAGAAGCCGTGGCCATGTTGGAGAAATACGACTTGCTTGATAAGTATAATCCCCCTGTCACGAATCCTTTCTATACAGAAATAGCCTATCAGGAGGCTTCTGATATGGAATGCATCATGAGCATGATGCTGCTGAAAGCACCGCCCCCCTGTTATTACAAGCGTCGAGTCAAGGAATTTGACAAGCACTTCAAGATGCTCGGAGACAAGATGGAAAATATCAATGATTATGCTTATCTGAGCGCCATCTATATCTTGTCAGACTGGGCAGCAACTTATGCGTCTACCAGCCCCCAGAGTCAAATTCTGGAAAAAGCGACCATCGCTTTTATTGCGGCAGGTCACGATATCAACAAAGTGTCGTCAAAAGCCGATGACGGTAAACTGCTCACGAGTATGGAAACTCCGCTGATTACCGCAACTCGATGCAATAATGCAGACATGGTTCGCCTGCTTCTGGAGCTTGGCGCTGACGCAAACGCAAAAAATGAAAAAGGAGCTACAGCTCGCGATATCGCCAAAGCCGATAACAAAACCAACGTGTTAAAGGTTCTAGACGAATTGGCACCTGCACCGGCTCCCGAACCTGCACCGGCTCCCCAACCGGCTACTGAAGAATCAGCGGAAAGCACGACATCCGTCTCAACACCTCAGCCAGCTGTTGCAGAACAAAAGAGTGAAGCCAAGACCGTTTCAGCAGACGCTCTGGAAAAACTGAAACCTCTGTACAACCGCTTGGTCCGCCTCAAGTGCAAGGAGGAATATTCAGCCTTGTGCCAGAAACGCCTTCTGCACCTTCTCGATAACATCCGCAATGGTGGAGACATCAATATGACAACCGAGGAAACGAAAGGCAGCAATGCTCTGCACTATTCCTGTTCTCTGGGAAGTCTCAGCATTACAAAGTGGCTACTTGAGAATGGAGCTGATCCCAATGCCAAAACAGCAGCGGGAGCCGATCCGATAACATGCGTAGGAGACGATAATCGAGATGCAATTATCGCCCTTCTCAAGCAATTCGGGGCGCGCGCCAATGAGGGGAAAGCAGAGCAAGGAACGAGCGAATCTACCCCCGAAGAAAACGCAGCGCCGGTAGTGCTGTTCAATGAGGATGACACACCAACAGAGGAAACAACGAATAATGTTGTCTGCAAGCGTTTCACCCTCATGGCAACACCGGATGTTACACTTGATTCATTCAAAGATGTATTCGCTGATGAAGTCATCGAATTGAAGAGTAACAAAGTGGTTGCTGTTACGACATTGCATGAAAAAGCCCAGCAGCAGAATGAAAAATGGCCGTCGCGAGCCGTCAAACTGCTCGACATGGGCGTGTCCGGACGCCGCATTGAAGCCAACGTGGCCCTGGTATATAAGAACCCGGCCAATGGTAAATCAATCTCCGCTTACAATAAGGTAGTCATGCTGCTCAATGAAAACGGAAAAATCTGCGGTATGTCAGAAACCATTTCCAGCAAGCGCTCAAAACTTTCCAGAAAATTCAAATCCGTGAAATTCACAGGAGAAGATCCCGTATTTGCAGTTTCTGAATAAAAACAATCCCTGAATATATCAACAACACAACGCAATAAAACTATGAACAACACTGTAAAACTCGGTCTCAAGAAGGCCACCCTCGTCGTTATGGCAGCCGGTATGGTCAATACCTCTCTCACCTCCTGCTCCTCCATGAGCGACAGCACTAAAACACGGGCTCAGGGCACCTCCTTCGGTGCTCTTGCAGGCGGTCTACTGGGTGCTGGCATTGGTCTGGCAGCAGGCGGCGACACCAAATCCGTGTTGATTGGTGCTGCAGCTGGTGCTCTGCTGGGCGGTATTGGTGGGTATGCATGGGGTGATTCCATCGTTAAGGAAAAGGAATCCTATGCTTCCATGGAAGAATACATTAATGACAACCAGAAGCAGCTGGATAACCGCATCACTGATGTGCAGAAAGCTAACTCTGACCTCTCTAAGCAGATTACCCAGCTGAAGAAAGACAAGACCGCCGTTTCCAAGGCAAACATTGCTAAGCAGAATGCCCAGCTGACGGAAAACCTTGCTCTGATTGATAGTGACATCACGACCGCCAAGGACGCAGCCAAGGAAGCATCCGGCGCTGAGCTGGCCGAGCTCAATCAGAAGATTGATGCTCTTAGCAAGGAAAAGAAGAGCCTCCAGTCCAACATCAGCGAACTGGATTCTCTGGCTTCCATCTAATCGCATAACTCAATGACCAAACAGATGAGCCGTAAACTTATCATCGCTGCCGCATCTGCCATCTCCTGCGTGGTACTCAACTCCTGCAGCACCACGGGAGATCCCACACAGGGAGGCATCTTCTGGTCTCCGTCCAAGGCAAAGGCCCGTCAGAACACTCTGCTGAGCGCCATGACGGAATCGCAGGCGAAGGTAGATGCTCTGGAAGCCAAACGCAGCCAGCTTCTCAATCAAAAGAGCAGCTTGCAAACGCAGATTCGCAAACTGCGAACACAAGCAGCACAAACAACCAATCCTGCAGAAGCTGCAGAATTAAACGCTCGTATCTCCACGCTGGAAAGCCAACTTGAAAATCTTTCCACCATCTGATACGGTCTGACATACAACCAATTTACAATGCGCCAGGAATTCACACAACTGGCGCATTGTTATTTCAAACTCGCCGTCAATACATTATGAAATTTTTATCATTTTTTAAATACAGCACCACAGCTTTTCTTATCCTTTGCCTGAGCGCCTGTGGTCCTGCCACCTACGATAGTGAAAAAGCAGAAGAAAGTCTGCAAGCCATCGTGGAAGACATGAACGCAGATGAAAAAAAGAGCTTCAACCAGGCCTTCCAGAAAGTGATGCTCAACCAGCTGAGCCATGAAAGCAATCCACTCTCTGCTCTCGCAACTCTGGCTAACAACCCAGAAAAAGTAAAAGAATACACCGCCTGCATGAATGGCAAGAGCGCAGAAGAAATCATTGCCATGGCTAATAGGATTGAATCCTCTGCAAAACAACAGAATGCAGCAGTCCAATCGTCCACAGCCAAACCCAAATCATTTATTGAATGGGCCGAACAGACGGAAAAAGACATGGCTAATTTCGAAAAGAAACTGGATAGTGCAGCAGCTGAGCTGAAACGAGAACTCGACACAACGCTGAAGCCGCGTTCAACAAGGAACTCAGCAATTTTGAAAAGAAACTCGATAAAGCTGCAGCAGAACTAGAACGAGAACTCGACACCGATGATGAAGACTCGGACAGTGAAATAGATAAAGAAATTGACCGGGCATTCGAAAAAGCCGAACGGGAACTTGACCGTATCGAGAAAGAGATGGACGAAGCTCTCGACGAGTTAGATGAAGACTCGGATGATTTTTAATATCTCAAACAATTCATTTCCCCGCCCGGTTTGCGCCAGAATAGGATTGCAAGCCGGGCGGGTTTGTGGTAGAGTGCCGCTGTTGCCGCATGAGAGAAGAATTGTCAGCGAATGAGGATGTCATCTTCGCCCAGCAGAACCGCAAGGTTGTGATGGGGCGCGGCAGCGTGGTGAACAAGCCCCGCCAGCTGGTGAGCGCGGGGTGAATTATTTTCTGGTATCTGCTGGCGCTGGTGGCACTGAATGCCTGGCTGCTGCGCCTGCTGGGGTATATCACCCTTCCGTGGTAATGCCCCACTGAGCTGCGATACCTTGAATTTTCTCTCTCCTTGCCGGAGCAGAAAGCCCCGCAAGCCATGTCAGCACATGTGATTTTGATTGACACGCAGGGAAAATATGCATAAAATCAGCGCACCATGAAAAAGAGACTCCGCAAGAAGTACCGCGTTGGTGAGTTCAAGGAACTCTGCTTTGAATTTTCCTTTGAATACAAGGGCGATGTGGCCGCTGCTGAATGCGAGCAGTTCCTGCACGCACTCATCGAGGAATGCATCGAGGCCAATGGGCTGGATTGCGAAGGCAGCATCACGGATGACGGCTGCAGCATTATCGCCAAGGCTGTGGACCCCACCCAGACCAGCAACGCCCAGCGCGAAGCTGTGAAAGCCTGGCTCGAAGCCCGCACCGATGTGGAGCTCAAGAGCTTCGGCGAGCTGCAGGATGCCTGGTACGCCAGCTGCTGATCCCCTGCCCTCCGGAAAAACAATTCCCCCGTGCCCCCGGCAGGCGGCCTAGTAGCCTGCCCACCCCATTTTCCCAACTTTCAGCATGAACGAGAACGAGCAACAGCCCAAGAAAGATGTCATCTATGCCAAGGGGCTCAAAGGCGTTATCGCCACTGAGACCGGTCTGAGCGATGTGCGCGGCGAGCAGGGTCACCTGCTTTACTGCGGATACGAGATTGAAGACCTGGTAGACCTTTGCAGCTTCACAGAAATCATCTACCTGCTCCTGAATAAGCGGCTGCCGAACCGCGAGGAGCTTGCCGGGCTGGAACAACGCCTGCGCAACGACCGCGAACTGCCGCAGCCGATTCTCGATTTCTTCAAGACTGCCACAAAGACCGCCCGCCCCATGAGCGCGCTGCGCACGGCTGTCTCCATGCTGGGCATGTATGACGACCGCACCAAGGACCCCAGCCAGATGAAGGAAATCGGTCTTTCCCTCATTGCCAAGCTGCCGGTCATGGCCGCGTACTACTACCGCATCTGCCAGGGGCTTGACCTGCCCCCCATCCGCACCGATCTGGGCGAGGCCGAGCACTTCCTGTGGCTGCTGAAAGGCACGGAACCCGACCCGGCGGAAGCCCACATCCTGGATGTGGCCTACATTCTACACGCGGACCACGGCATGAATGCCTCCACCTTCTCTGCCCGCGTCACGGCCTCCACGCTGTCCGACATGTACTCGGCCATCACCTCCGCCATCGGTTCCCTGAAAGGCCCGCTGCACGGTGGTGCCAACGAGGCTGTTATCGAGATGCTCAAGGAAATCGGCGAAGAGGAGAATGTGGAAGAATACATTAACCGCAAGCTGGCTAACAAGGAAAAGATTTTCGGCATCGGCCACCGCGTGTACAAGACGCTTGACCCCCGCGCCCCGCTTCTGCGCCGCATCGCCATCCGCCTCACCCAGACCATCGGTGAGCCGAAGTGGATCCGCATGAGCGACCGTATTGCCAAGATCATGCGTGCCCGCAAGAATCTGAATGCCAATGTGGACTTCTACTCCGCCACGGTGTACTACAGTCTGGGCATCCCGACCCGCATGTTCACCACGCTCTTTGCCATTGCCCGCTGCGCCGGCTGGGTGGCCCAGATTCTGGAGCAGCTGGAGGACAACACCCTGTACCGCCCGCTGGCGGCCTACAAGGGGCCGGATGATCCCCTGCTGGTGCCCATGCTCGACATGCGCTGATTTTCATAAATCCCCGGTTTGCAAAGACCGGGGATTTTTTTGTACGAAGAACGAAGAGGGAAGTACGATGTATGATATTTCCCGTGAGCACCAGCCTGTATGACTTGCGACCGGCTTGCCATGAAAACCGGTTCATGTTAAGCTGGCGGCATGGATAAAGAACAGATGATTAAAGTGATGTCCTACCTCATCGGTTACCGCGTGGGGAGTCAGGTGATGCCGCAAATGCTGCCCGGCCTGCAGGGCGATGATGTGCTGGCTGAAATGCTGGGCAAGGGATTCCAGGACGGTCTCTCCGGCAACATGGACATGAGTCTCATTGATGAACATGTGAATGAATACCAGCAGACTTTCCTTTCTATGCTCCAGAAGCGCGGCGACGAAAAGGCACAGAAGAACCTGGAACTGGGCCAGAAGTACATGGAAGAAAACGGCAAGCGCGAGGGTGTGACCACTACGGAATCCGGTCTGCAGTATGAAGTGATTACCCCCGGCACCGGCGAGAGCTACGACGCCGCCAAGCACGGCGAAGCCCCCACCGCCGAAGTGATGTACAAGGGCACGCTGGTAGACGGCACGGTGTTCGACCAGAGCCAGGCTCCGGTCAAGTTCAACATCCGCCAGGTGATTCCCGGTTTCACGGAAGCCCTCAAACTCATGCCTGTGGGTGCCAAGTGGCGCGTCACCATCCCCGCCAACCTGGCCTACGGCGCCAACGGCCCCGGCAGCATCGGACCGAACAGCACGCTCATTTTCGAAATGGAACTGCTGGGTCTCACCAAGTAACCCCTGACCATTTTACCCGCTATGGCCGACTACTCCTCCCGCCGTACCACCATCATCCGCGTAGCAGGTTTCGCCCTGCTGGGTGCAGTGCTGCTTGGCTATGGTCTTGCTTGCCTGGAAGGTTCTGAACGCTGGCTCTGGGCCGGTATCGGTATATTCGACTTCGTGTATGCCGGTATTATTTCCCGCCCTCTCTGGCGCAAGAAGAACTGACCCGGCATCCCGTACAAATGTACAAGCGCCGTTCCTCTGCAGGAACGGCGCTTCTTTTTTACCTTTTCTTGGGGAAGCTTACCTTCACCTTCTTGCTCTTCCAGGCGCGGATGAAGTCCTGTTGCAAACGTTCCACCGAGCGGTGGGGCTTAATCAGCTCCTGGGCAGCGTCAGCTGCAGATTTACCATCTATCAAGGCCTGCAGATATGCCTTCATGGCATCCACACCCTTCTTGCCGTCCAGGTGCACAAAGAAAGCCACCGTCATCACCGAAAGCATATATGTATCCTTACCCTGGGGCATATAACCATACATGGTCTGCTGATCCATGGTGAAGAAATCCTCCAGCGAAAAGTCGAAATCCAGAGCTCCACTCTCAGCACGCTGCTTGGCTGCATGCAGAATAAGCGAGAAACCTCGGTCAAAGTCCAGGTCTTCGCCCACATACGGGACGTAGCCCACATATTCAGCCCAACCCTCATTCGCCCAGATAGGCAGGTTATTGAGCAGGAACTGCTGGTGGGTCAGTTCGTGCACGAGAGCATGAGTATTGATATCCTCCGATACCACCGAGCCGTTCGCGCCAATCCCAAGCGATGGGAAAGGAATCATCACCTTATCCATGGCAATATGCTCTTCTTTGGTAATCTGCGGAGTACCAGGTGCCACATTGGCAGGTCTGCGGAACGCCCCCAGGAACACGCCCGCCGAATTACGGGGGCCACCAGCAGCAAAGTACGCCTCCATCGTAGGCTGCAGCTGAACCATGAACTTCTTATCCCCACGGTCAGCCGTTGCACGAGGCACAGGAATCTCCTCACCGATAGCCTTGTTGGCAGCATAGGCGCATTCGCAAAGGCGCGCCACGGTTTTCTGCGCTGCGGCATCCAGCTTGACAGGAGAGACATACAGGAAATGATTAGAGGTATAGGTAAAGTCCGGCCCTCCCTGCGGTCCCGGAGCAAGTTCCGTATCCTTCGGCACAGAAACCTTGCGGGGCCAATCGCCGGGGTTCTTCACGCGCACGTTCTTCACCCCCATTTCGCGCAGCTCCTTCTTCTTCCGGTTGGCAGCCTTGCGCACATCGCGCTCCTTGGTCTCCTTGGCCTTCCTGGCCTTGGCCGAGCGCTTGGTCTTTGCAGGTGCATCATCATCTGCCGAGGCCACGTACGACAGCGGCATCAGCACCAGCAGACCGACAAGCAGTAAATGCAGCAGTTTCATAGCAAATCAACGGGTGAGGCCATCTCGCTTGGCCTGGTTCCAGTAGGCATACTCGGAGCGGTTGAAATCCACATACTCAGGGGAAAGGTCGGTGGTGTAGACCACGTAGTCCTCTGCACCCAGGTTGAGGTTGATGACGATTTCAAACTCGCGGGCCTGCACGCGCTCGCGCAGGTCATCGCTGGGGGTGTCCGTCTGTTCGCCACCGCGGCAGGCAGGCAGGCCGGCAATATCAATATCCACCTTCTCTTCCACCACCAGCGCGCCGGAGTAACCCACGGCGTGAATGATGCGACCCCAGTTCGGGTCGCCACCATTCCAGGAACTCTTCACCAAATTAGACTTGGCCACGCCTTCGGCTACCTTCTTTGCCTCCTCCTGCGTGGGCGCGCCCTGCACCTTCACCGTCACAAACTTGGTCACGCGCTCGCCGTCCTGCACAATGCGCTTGGCCTGCTCCAGCATCACATAATGCAGAGCAGCCACAAACTCATCCCACCCCTCGGCACCGGGTTCCAGTTGCACGCCGGAAGCGCCGTTGGCCATCACCAGTGTGGTATCATTGGTGCTCATATCACCATCAATCGTGATGCGGTTGAAGGAATGATCCACACCGTGGCGCACAATGGCATCCAGATGCTCACGGGACACGCCGGCATCGGTGCAGATAAGGCAGATCATCGTCGCCATGCAGGGAGAAATCATGCCTGCACCCTTGCAGCAGGAACCAATGCGCACCGGTTTGCCGCCAATGGTGATTTCCACGGCAACCTCCTTCTCGCGCGTGTCACTGGTGATGATGGCAGAGGCCACGTTGTGACCATTCTCCGCAGAAAGGTTAGAGCAAAGCTCCGGCAGACGCGGAGTGATACGCATCATGGGCATAGGCAGACCAATCACACCTGTAGAGCACACCGCCACTTCGCTGGGCGCAAGCCCCAGCTGCCCTGCCACCACACGGCATTCCGTGCGGGCATCCTCCACGCCGCGCACACCGGTGCAGGCGTTGGCATTGCCACTGTTGGCCACAATAGCGCGGATATTGCCGCGGGTGAGGTGGTGCTCGCTCACGCGCACACAGGCCGCGCGCACCCGGTTGGTGGTAAAGGTACCGGATGATGTGGTCGGCAGCTCAGAATACACGAGCGCCAAATCCAGACGCGTTGCCTCCGGTTTCTTGATACCGCAGCTCAGCGCATTAGCCACATACCCCTTAGCGGCGGTAACGCCACCCTCAATGCTTTTCATTGTACCAACGGACATAGTGAAAGGAATTATTTTTGTACACGCCTACTTTGCCACATTTCCCCAGCATTTTCAAGTCTAAACGCCCTGCTCCCTTTGCAAATTTGAACCACCCCGGCTGCCTTGGGGTCAACCGGAGTGGTGTCAACTTTTCTCTCTCTTTTACTGAACCTCGCTCTCGCGGGTACGGTTGCATTTTACCAAAAACTCCTACCTAGTCAAGGGGATTTTTAATAAAATTACACTATTTTTGTAGAATTTTACTTAAAACCTCGATGCAACGGGTATTTTCGCGGTCATTTCCAATGGTGATGCGGATATATTCATGCAATCCATAGGCCGCCATGGGACGCATGATAACCCCCTGGGCAAGCGCCTGTTTGAAAACCTGCACCCCGTTCCCCACATTCACCAGGATGAAATTCGTATGGCTGGGCACATACTCCAGCCCCAGCTGTTCGAAAAACTCCACATACTGCCGGCGCCCCCGGCAAACCATCTCCACCGAGCGGGCAATATGCTCCTTATCATCCAGCGCCGCCAGCGCACCCACCTGCGCAAAGGAATTGACATTGAAGGGAGAGCGGGCCTTGTTCAGCAAATCGGCAATCTCCGGCGTGGTAATGGCATAACCGCAGCGAGCCCCAGCCAGACCATAAGCCTTGGAGAACGTGCGCAGCACCACCACATTCCGACCCTCCTTCACAAACTTCACACTATCCGTTGGCAGCCCGGCAAATTCGATGTACGCCTCATCAATCGCCACCACCACATGCTCCGGCACGCGGGAGATGAACTGCTCCAGCTCCTCCTGGCTCACCATCGTGCCCACCGGGTTGGTCGGGTTCGTAATGAATACCAGGCGGGTCTGCGGGGTTATGGCCGCCAGCATGGCATCCAGGTCATGCGTCCACTTATCGCGGTTCGGAATGGAAACATAATCCGCCCCCAGCAGCTTCGCCACAATCGGGTACAAAGTAAAGGCATAATCCGCCGCAATCACCTCCGTACCGGGGCGTAGCAACGCATGCCCCAGCAGCTCAATCAACTCACTGCTGCCGTTGGCCACCACCGTGTTGGCAAAATCCACACCGTGCTCCGCCGCCACCCGACAGCGCAGCGCAAAAGAAGCACCATCCGGGTAAATATGCACCCCGGCAGCCGCCTGCTGCATGGCCTCCACTGCCATGGGAGAAGGCCCCATGGAATTCTCGTTGGAAGCCAGCTTCACAATATCCTCCGGTCGCAGGCCCAGCTCGCGCGCTGTTTCCTCAATCGGCTTGCCGGGCTGGTAGGCCACCAGCTCATACACATTCTGATTAGCAAAAGGAACAATGCTCATATCTCTTGCCCCTCATTATACCCCTGCCCCCTCCCGGCGCAAGATTTCTTTCCGGCATGATGTTCCAGCCTTACTCGAACAGGTTCGGGTAGGAGCGCAGGGCAACGGATTTGGAAAGCGAGCGAATGGTGCGGGAATCTTCGGCCTGCAATGCAAGCTGAGCCATTTCCCGACATTCCTCATAATTAAGGTGGCGAATGGCAAAGCGGATGAGCGGCAGCAGATGTGTACCAACGGAG
>JAFZGH010000228.1 GCA_017555465.1 Akkermansia sp.
AACCGTCCCTCTGTTTCCCGGCCAGCCATGAACCGGCCTGCGGGTGGTGGTCACCGCATGAGCGGCGGCGGGCACCACGGGCGCCGGCATTAAGCCTTTTTTCTTGTTCGGTATAGCAGAAACACAAAGCCACCCCGGCTCCATATCTCGGAACCGGGGTGGTGGGTACTACTCCATCTATGAAAAATCAGAGTTTTCTGCCGAAAGCCAGCCGGTCGTACTGCTCGTTGGCGTAGCGGTGCTGGGGGTGGCTGGTGCGCATGTAGGCCTCGTGCAGCGGGTGGGCGGGGTCATGCGCAATGCGGTGAGCCTCGCTCTTGCGGTCGGGCTCCTTGCCGGTGTGCAACGGCGCTTCCTCCATGAGGCTGGCGGCTTCCAGCATGAGGCGTGCGAAATCCGGGTTGGCACGCAGGGCAGGATTCTCCATGAGTGCTTCCACATTGATGCCGGCCCGCTCGCCCATAGTATGCAGGAAAGCGCCGATGGTGTTCATGTTGCTTTCATAGGCCGGGCCCCAGCTTTGCTGCAGAGCAGCATCGGCCTGTTCCACGGCGGCATTCTGCTGCAGGCGGCAGTGTTCCATGAATCTGCGGCCTTCATCTGTGTAGCGTTCCACCAAGGCGCTGAGCGCCTTGGGCGGCACGCCGTATTCATAAGCCACGCCGCTGAGTTGCTTGACCAGCTCTTCATTCCAGATTTCATCCGGGGTGTCCTGCGGACGCTCCATCATGAAGTCCTCTGCTTTTTCCGGCAGCCCCACGGCGGCGCGGAAGGCGGCCATGCGGGCGGAATCGGATGCATCGGGGTAACCGCGCAGCTTTTCCAGGTTGGCATAGCTTTTGGCCAGCGCCTCCGGACGGTGGAATTTGGAGAGAGTGGCCGCGTGCGGCTGCAGCTCTTCAAAGCGGGTGAACCAGCCGGGGGTGAAAGCGCCCTCTTCATTCATGACCGGGGTGGGCACCGGTTCAGCCTCTGGTTGAACCTGCTGGGTGGGTACGTTATGTTCTTCTGTATTATCCATCGTTTTCTGATTGTGTTTGTGTTGCTTCCTGCCGGGCCAGTTCCAACTGTCGGCGAATGATAAGGAAGATTTCGCGGTGCGCATCACGGCGCATGGCATCCAGCGGGTCGTAGCAGCCTGCTTTGCCCTGGAATACTGGTAAATCCGTTTCGAAGCGGCGCTCTAAATCCGCCAGCACCAGGTCGGCCTCAGGGTGGGAAAAGACTGCCAGCAGTCTGCGGCGTTCCTGCCGGGCCTGTTCCAGCATGGGGTTACGCTTGTAAATCATGAGGCATGGGCGGGGGTGAGGGTTGAGTAGCGGTTTCGCGTTTGCGCCGCAGGCGTTTTACGCTGACCTCCGGGCGTAGAATTCCCTCCGGCACGCCGTCAAGCCGCGCAGCCAAACGGAAGGTGCGGTCCAGGTCAACGTGGTCGAGCAGTGCGGAATCCAGGCCTGCCATGCCTTGCAGTCGTTGCAGGGTGCGGGTGATGCCTTCCGATTGCAGGCGGCGCATCACCTGAGCCACACGCCCCTGGTACACCACCTGAGGCAGTTCGATTCCCGGTTCGCCGTGGCGGTCGGGCTGCAGCACGGTGCTGGGAGGCTGCGGGAAACGCCCCAGACGGAACAACAGCGCAAACACGCGTTCCATGAGCGGTCGGAAATCGCTGGCAAAAAGCGTAAATGAGGGGGAGAATAGCATCACGCGTTCATTTTCCCGGGCGTAAATTTCACTGGCGGTCATCTGCTGTTTCTGCTCGTTCCAAAGTTCCAGCATGGGGATGAAGAATGCCCGGCGAATCGCCTCCTGCTTCTGGCGCAGGCGGTCCATTCCTATATCGTAGCGCCCCTGGGTGGCCCACTCGCGGGGGAAGCCCAGACTGGCGCTTTCCGGGTTGATGAGCGTGCGCCCTCCGGCGCGCAAATCCACTTCGCCGGCCTGGTTGGCCAGCTCCAGGATGCGGGGGAAGGCGGCCACCTCGCCCAGCATATCGAGAATGCGGTTGAGGAATTGCGCCTGGCGGATATCCGGGTAGACCAGGCGGGCAGGAGCCAGACCATAAGGGCCTTCACCCCAGCGGAGGAAGCGGGTTACCATGTAAGGCATTTCGCGGTAGCCGCTTTCTTGTACAGCGCACTGGTCATCCAGGCTGAAATAGATGCTTTCGAAGGGCATGTTGCGGGTGTTATCTCGCCCGCGTACCCGTTTGGCACGGGGGCGCACCACATGCAGGAAACGCAGGGCGCTTTCGTGCGGGTTGCGGGCATTTTCCACCAGGGCACGGCCACGCGGTCCCAGTGCTTTAGTGCCGAATTTGGCAGCAGCCTGGTGCGGGGTGAAGGTGAATTCGCGCATGAAGGTATCCATGCAGCCTTCGTCATTTTCGGCGCAGACGAAATCACCACAGGGAATATGGCGGAACAGAAGGCCGCCACTGCGGGTACTGCCGCAGTACAGACAGCCGGTGCCCAGCCCTACTCGGTCCAGGAAACATTCGTGCAGCTCAGTATAGAAATTGCTCTGCGCCAGTTCGCGGTTGGCAATTTCCGAGCATCGGTTGTACCATGATTCCGCCTCATCGCCGGCATCGGACAGCGGGCAACTCCACTTGAACCACAACTCATTGCTGGGAGTCATGTAGCTCATGTGGCCGCTGGCCAGTTTCTGGCAGGCTTCCACGGCGGTGGTATCGCTCAGTTGGTGCGCTGCCGGGGCTTCGGCGGTTTCGTAACCGGACTCGGAGTGCTGGTGTTCGGGCAGCACATAGTGCCGCAGGGTATCCCACCAGCTGTCCCAGGGTGCGCGGGCAGCCTTGAGGCTCTGATAGCTTTGGAATAGTGTCTGCATCAGCCCAGGGTGGTGTTGGCCGAATCGACCGAGGCGGTGGTCTGCTTGCGGCGGTGGTTGCTCAGGATGGTGGAAAGCAGACCTTTTTTCTGAGCATTGGTCTGCTGGGTGGCTTCCCGGCTCATTTCGGTGCTGGTCTGGGTGGCTACCGGAAGCGGAGCTGGGGTTGCGGTGTAATGATTGCTGCTGCTGAATCCCATGATGTGATAATGAGTTAGTGGTTTTTACGAAAGAGCCCGGCCCAGGGGAGAAGATGGGGGCGTTCATGGCGCAACCCGCGCTGGAAGCAGAGCCAGCGCAGCGGGGGCAGGGGGGCTGCCATGCTGCGCGCCAGGGGCAGGCTCCCCACCAGCAGGTGCACATACCAGGCATCTGCAACGGGGAAAATATGCTCCAGTTCCGGCCACAAATGCGGCTCGGAGCTCAGTACGGGTTTCATGAGTGCCACCAACTGCGGCATCAGCAGCACCACACCTTGCGGGTGGGCAGCCAGGGCAGCGAGGTCTGCTTCCATATCGCGACCTGCTGCAAGGTAATACTGCTGTGCCTGCACTCTGGCATCCGGGGTCATGGCGTAGAATGTAATCTGCAGAATCCGGAGAATCCAGCTTCAATGGACAGTCGGTCATGCGTTTTGCACGGGCATCGCTGCCGGGGGCGAAAATATCATTGCCGCCTGGCAACAGGTGTGCCAGAGTCATCAGTATATCATGACAACGCCCGATAACACACCACCCACCGTGCTGGATATCTGCAACCTGGCCCTCAGCCGGCTTGGAGAATCCCCCATTGCCGCTATTGATCCCAACGGGAGCCTGGCCTCCCGCCTTTGTTACCTGCATTACCACCCGGTGCGCCGCGAGGTGCTCTGTGCGCACCGCTGGAGTTTTGCCACGGTGCGCACCACGCTGACCAGTACCGAAGAACCGGTCGGCGACGATACGCACCAGCTGCGTCATTGCCTGCCGCCGGATTGTCTGCGGGTGCTGGGGGTAAACAGCCGCAGCTGGACACTGCGTGGCCGTGCTGTCTATGCCGCTTCCCCCAGCATCCGGCTTCTCTACATTGCCGATGTGGAAGATACCTCGCTTTTCGAACCATTGTTCATTGAAGCGCTGGTGTTGCGCCTGGCCTGGAAACTCTGCATCCCGCTGATTAACAGCACCACAGCCCGCCAGGCTCTGGGCGAGGAATACCAGCGCGTGGCTCTGCCCCATGCCGCGCATTTCAATGCTGTGCAGAATATGTCCAATGATTCACACCCGCTCTACCGTCTCTGGCGGCGCAGTATGTCGGGCTCGGCTGAATAATCAACCTTCTGGAACTACTGCCATGAAAGCTATTGATTTTGCTTGCCGCTTTCTGACCCGTGTGCAGAAAGATGACCTCTCACCCGCTGCCCGTCTCGTGCTTATTGCTGTGGCTGCCGGGCTGGAGGAAAAATGCGATATTTCAAACGAAACCGCACTCTCACCCAGCGTGTGTACCACCCAGCTGCGCCACCTGGAGCAGCTGGGCGAAGTCCGCTGCGTCAGTCCCCTGACAGAACGCTACGTGCTTGCCCCTGCCGGCAAGGAACGCATGCGGCGTCTCTTTAACTTCCACTGCGTCCTCCATGGCTAAGAAACGCTTCCTGAGTATAGAAGAAAAGCGCAGCTGGCTGGCCGATATCTTTCGTGACACCGCGGGCGAATACAGCCAGGCGGATAAGTTTAAGGCGATGATAGAGGACACCCGGCTGGCCATGCTGGCCGAAGAGGCATCCAAACCCGCACCGCAGCAAGGCACATTGCCGGGGATTTCCCATGAATTGCTGGAGCATTTGCCGCCGCCGCTCAATCAGTCCTGATGCTCCGGCTGCAGGCGCAGGGGCCGCAGCGGAAAGGCACCGGCCAGGTGGGTTACTTCTGGTTTTCCGCCTGGCGGCAGCAGCACTTCGATGATGTCCATGCGCACAGGAACGGGCTCTTCCATGCGGTTGAGCCAGAGCAGGGCGGCGCGGCGCAGACGCTGGCGTTTGTGTTCATTGACGCGGCGTGCCGGGCGTCCTGCTCCGGTGTGCAGCGCGCTTTTTACTTCTGCAAAAACCAGGATATCGCCTTTACGGCAGATGATGTCTACCTCGCCGCCAGAGCCGATGCGGAACTGGCGGCGCAGAATTTTGTAACCCTGTGCCCGCAACCAGGAGGCGGCCACTAATTCACCGTATGTGCCCACTGCGGAACTGCGCGGATGCTGGCCTTCAGCCCAGGGGCAGTTCCAATTGTGTAACAGGTGCAAACGAGCGGCGATGATGTATCGTAATTCCATGCTCAAGAATAGCTTGCATGTGAGCCTTTGTTCCATACCCTGCGTGCCGGGCAAAGCCGTATGCCGGGAACTCGCGGTCCAGCTCTTCCATATAGTGGTCTCGCCATACCTTGGCCAGAATGCTCGCGGCGGCAATGCTCAGGCAGCGTGCATCGCCCTTGACAATGCTGCGGCTGGGCAGCGGGAAGCCGGGAACCGGAAGGCCGTCAATCAGGCAGAAATCCACCCCGCCGGGCAGCCCTTCTGCTGCGCGGCGCATGGCCAGGTGCGTGGCGCGCAGGATATTCAGCTCATCAATTTCCTGCACCGTAGCCTGGGCAATGCATTTCTGCACCGCGTCGTCCTTCATCAGCTCAGCGTACAGGGCCTCGCGTTTTCTGGCCGTCAGCTTCTTGGAGTCATTCAACCCCGGAAGCTCATACCCCGGCGGCAGAATCACAGCCGCTGCCACCACTGGGCCGGCCAGCGGGCCGCGCCCGGCTTCGTCAATGCCGCACACGCGGGAAAAACCTTCGTTGCGGGCAGCAAGTTCCTCGCTCATATCCGGCGGAGTAGTGGGGGTAGGCGTGCGGCTCATTTTTTCTTGTTTTTGCGGTTCTGGCGGGCCTGTTCGCGCAGGCTGCGGGGCAGAGGTGCCCCCTCTGCCTGGGTGTAAAGCGCTTCGATATCATCCAGGTACCGGCTCATCGGGGTATCAGGCCCTGGATTATGGCGGCGCAGCAGCTGTATGGTTTCCAGGTAGGAATCAAAGGAACGGCCCCGCTCCGCTCCGGTATAGGAAATCTCATACCAATCCAGGTAGTCCCGCCCGCGCCGCGCGGCTGAATAATATGCCTCGCGCAGCTCGCGCAGCACTCCCAGACTACTCTGCACAGAGTCCTGGTGTTCGCCTCCCATCAACTGGCCGATAATCCGGCAATACTCGGTGATGATGGGGCGGTACCCGGGAAAACAGGTATGACTCATGGCCACCAGGCGTTCGAGGGCGGGTTCTGCCAGATTCTGCCAGTTGGGTAATTCTATCAGTGAATAGGCGTCATCCAGCATAACGGGGCGGGGCGTTTCTGTCTCCGGGTCGAAATACATGAGGGTGAGTGCCTCCCGGAGTAATTTTTCTGATTCCAGCGGAGCCATGGCTTCGTTGGTGCGGGGGAGCGCCAGGTTAGCCAGTTCAATGGCCCACCATTTGTTCAGCAGCGTGCTGTCCACCCCCAGTTCATGGAAATGCTCCGTTATGGTTTCCACGGGGGAACCCTCCGCCAGGGCTGCATTTTCCAGCAGGTTCTTGAGCTGTGCTTCGCCGCCTTCCAGCCCAAGCAGGCTCATCAGCAGCACGCCACAGGAGACTTCGTACACCTCGCGGCTGGCTGCATCCAGTTTTTCCGGTTCCGTCACAGAAATCATTTCTTCTGGCGAAAGCATTTCAGCCCGCTGGAAAAGCTGCTGGTACACGCGGCGCTCGATGCGCCCGCTTTTCCAGAGCACGGCCTGCTGCACACCTGCTGTGAGCCACATGGGCAGACCGATGGTTTCCGGATACGCCCCGGAATCCAAATCGCGCAGCACGTACTCGTAAAGAATCATGGTGATGATGGCTTTGTCGAGTCTGGCGAGGTCGATGCCGCCGCCGGGGTGAATACGTACCTGGAAATTCGGCTGACCGTCAATGATATTGATGCGGGTGCGTATCGGATTGAGCACCGGTGAATCCGAGCTTTTGCCAATCAGGCGGATGGAAATCAGATGCTTGTGCGCTTTTTCCAGATTCAGCAGCTTGCGCACCTGCCCGTACAGCGTATCCGCCCGCGTTGCAATGGCGCCCATGCGCAGTGAATCGCCGCCGCTTACCGAAAATAGCTTGCTGTGAGAAATCACATGTTCATCTTCATCGGGCAGGAAAGAGTTGAAGCCCTGCTGCTCTGCAGCCATATTCACAGCCGCTGCTTTTTTGTCCGGCACAATGCCCGCCTCTCGTAGAACAGCCGCTTCCTCCGCCTGCCAGTCTGCCTGCTGTGGCTCTTCTGCCGCAGCGGCCACCAGCAGCGGAATCACCGCCATACCTGCCCAGCGTTTCAACATGTCTTCATGCTACCAGATACGTTGCGTGCCAGCAAGTTTAAACTCCGTTCGCATTTTCTCCAGGTGGAAATGTAAAATAAATTGCCAAGTACGCATCACGGGGGTAGAATGGAAGCCATGAAGGTTTGCAGTGCCCGGAGTATACGTGAAGCGGAGCAGAACTTGTTTGCCAGTGGGCAGGTGAGTTCACTGGAACTCATGAACACCGTGGTAGAGCGGTTATGGCAGGCGTGTCGGAAACTGCCGTTGATGCAGGCTTACGCGCCCGCGCGCGTGATAGTATATGCAGGCACTGGAAATAATGCCGGTGATGCCATAGGCCTGGCGGCGCGCTGGGGGTGTCCGGTTACTCTGCGTTGCGCCGGAGAGTTGTCGCCAGATAGTCAGGCGCAGTTATCCGGCAGAGAGGAAGCAGGGGTCCCGGTACCGCAGGAGAATATCCTGATTATTGATGGTCTGTTAGGCAGCGGCGCAGTGGGCGCGCTGCGTCCGACGTATGTGGCACTGGTGCGTGAGCTGAATGAATTGCGCGCCGCCAGTCCGCGCAGCCTGACTCTGGCTATTGATATACCCACAGGCCTGGATGCACAGACGGGGACGCACGGGGCAGATGTGGTGCTGGCAGATGCGACTGCCGCTATCGGCTGCGTGAAACCCGGCATGCTGGCAGATGGAGCAGAGGATGCCGTGGGTCGCTTGATTTGCATTCCCCTGCCGGAGGTGGGTGATTTGCCTGTTGCGGATGAGGCGCGGGTGGCGGATGAGTCGGAACTATTGCCCCTGTTGCCGCGCCGGGCGTATTCCTGCTTCAAGAACCGTGCCGGGCGCGTGGCGATTGTCGCTGGTTCCGTGGGGTTGGCCGGGGCTGCCCAGATGTGTGCTGAAGCTGCGTTGGCAGCAGGAGCCGGGTTGGTGGTGCTGTATTGCCTGCCGCCGGTTTACCCGGTTCTGGCAGCACGGGTTGCGCCGGAAATTATGGTGCGCCCAGTTGGTTCCTATGCTGATATTCACGAGCCCGGCGCCCAGGCTCTTGTCATTGGCCCCGGTCTGGGGGAAATTCAGCCGGTGGCGGCAGAGTCGTTGCGCCGCCTGGCGATGGAGTTTGCGGGTACTGTTGTGCTGGATGCTGATGGACTAAACACCGCTGCGGCGAATGGTTGGAAGCCGCTGCAGAATTGGGTGCTTACGCCGCATCCGGGGGAAATGCGTCGCCTCTGCCCGGAGTCAGTCGGTAAGATTCGGCGTGATACGGTGTCATGCTACCTTGGCTGGAATGATTGTACGTTGCTGCTCAAAGGGGCGCGAACACTTGTAGCTGGCCCGGAACTGTGTTTTTATAATGCAACAGGTGGCCCGTATATGGCCAATGGAGGGCAGGGGGATGTGCTGGCCGGGGTCATAGGAGCACTGGCTGCGCAGGGGCTTGCACCAGAGCGTGCAGCAGTGGCAGGCGCGTATGTGTGTGGCTTGGCGGCAGAGCGGGCCTGGGCAGAGGGGGGATACCCGCGCGCCATTAAGGCGACACAGGTTATCAGGCACTTGCCATATTATCTTGCGTGAAGCGGAACGCGCTTGACAAATCAGGTGCTATTATGCGAAACTCGCTGCGTGCTTGATATTTGTCTTCTGGGAACTGGCGGCACTTTGCCGTTGGTGAATCGCTGGCTCACCTCGCTGATGGTGCGCTACCAGGGACACAGCGTGCTGATTGACTGCGGCGAGGGAACGCAGATTGCTGCCCAGCGGGTAGGGATGAGTCTGAAGCCTGTTGATAAGATTCTCATCACGCATTTGCATGCAGACCATATTTCCGGATTGCCGGGCTTGCTGCTGACCATGGGGAATATGGGGCGCACGGAAGATTTATCCATCATTGGCCCGGTCGGGACGGAGCGTGTGGTGAATGCCCTGCGTTCCATCGCCCCTAATCTGCCTTTCGAAATCCGCGTGAGCGAGCTCGAAACCGCAGAGGAGACGATGCATTTTCTGGATTGTGATATCCATGCCTTCCAGGTGCAGCATGGCGTGCCTTGCTATGGGTACAGTTTCACACTGCCGCGCAAGGGCAAGTTCGATGCGCAGCGGGCCCGGGAACTGGGGGTGCCCATGGAATTCTGGGGGCGCCTGCAGAAAAAAGGCGAGACGATTGAGCACGACGGTAAGGTATACACGCCAGATATGGTGCTGGGACCTGCCCGCCGGGGGCTCAAACTCACCTATTGCACGGATACACGCCCGGTGCCTGCCATTGCGGCCGCTGCGGCCGATTCCGATTTGTTCATCTGTGAGGGAATGTATGGGGAAGATGAAATGCTGCCCAAGGCCAGGGAGAACCGCCACATGCTGTTCAGCGAGGCCGCTCGACTGGCGGCGGAAGCTGGCGGCGTGAAAGAGCTCTGGCTCACGCACTTCAGCCCCAGCCTGCCCAACCCGAAATCATTCCGCGAGGTCGCGCGGGCTATTTTCCCGAATACGCAGATTCCGCGCGATGGCTGGGTGAAAACACTCAGGTTCGACGAAAATTAATTTTTTTTGCTATTTGTTTGAACGTTTTTACCGGGAGCTGCATCTCTACATACAAAGCAGCAGCCCCGGTGCGCAAGAATAAACGGGGTCTGCACTGTGTTTTTTTCATGTAGTTTCAGAGTTGATTAGAGAGAAGAAGAACGGAGGCTGAAAAGCTTCCGTTCTTTTTGTCTGGCTGCGGGAATGCGTCTCAGAGCCGGATGGCGGCTAAATCCGACATCCATTCGGCTACATTCTGGTAACGGCGGACCGGAACCGGGTCGATGGCGCGGTCAATCGTGGCGAGCAGGGCAGGATTGAAATGCTGGCACAGCTGCTCGTTACCGGCCAGCGGGTCTACTGTATCGTATATTTCGCGCTGGCGGCAGTTGGGCAGGCATGCGCCCGTGAGAACGTAGTACAGCGTGGCCCCGAAGGCATACAAATCAGTCCAGGGTCCCATGTTGCCATCCGGCCGGCTTTGTTCCGATGGACTGAATCCGGGGGTCTCCACCACGCTGCTGGAAAGGTCGCCGTATGATTCACGCGCTGCACCGAAATCAATGATAACAGGCAGCCCGGTGCGGGTGACGAGGATATTATCAGGCTTGATGTCGCGATGCAGAATGCTGCGGCTGTGCAGGTAGTCAAACGCATCAAGCAGGCGTACCATCAGCCCGAAAAGGGATGATTGGGGCATGGGACTGCCCTGCTGGGCGTATTGCGCTGCGAGTGAGCCCAGCGAAATGCCGTTGATGTATTCAACCACGTAATATGCGGTCTTGTGCTCCTCGAAATAGGAATACACTTTGGCGATGCAGGGGTGATCGAGCGTGGCGAGAATCCTCACTTCGCGCAGGAAATTATTGCGGGCCCATTCAGCGCTGTTCTGGCTGTTTTCCGGGTCGTGCAGGCAGACATCAAGCGTTTCTGTATCCCGGTAGCAAAGAGAATCCGGGAAACTCTCTTTGATGACTACGGTGCGGTTCAGCAGGGCTTCCTGCGCCAGGTAGGTAACACCGAATCCGCCGCTGCCGATGGTGCTCAACACGCGGTAACCGTGCAGCAGGGTGCCGTCCGGCAATTCTCTGGGGGCAATATAACAGGGAATCTCCTCCTCCGGCTGTTCTGCAGAACTGGTGCTGCTGGTGACGGGAAGAAACGCGGCATCCTCGCGCGCTGCTGCCAGAATGTCCTCCATGAAGCTGCCAGCGGGGCGGCTGTGCATGGTGGTGGAAGGAGCTGCTGTGGTAAAGGCTGATGGCAACCTGGGTACCACCGGGGGGGCTGCAGGCTCATCTGCGGGGATAGCTGGTTGAGAATCAGGAATCATACCGTCCGCTTATTGTAGCGTGCAGTGAGTGTGGTGTCGAGCATAAACGCGCGCTGGCCATTGCTTTAGACTTGCCAAGGGGGTGAAAATAGGCTAATCTCTGGGCATGTTCGTAGATAATATCCGAATTTTTGCCAAAGCTGGTAAAGGTGGTAACGGGCTGGCCTCGTTCCGGCGCGAGAAGTTTGTGCCTCGCGGCGGCCCCGATGGCGGCGACGGCGGTGATGGCGGCAGTGTGATTCTGGAGGTAAGCACTGGCACGAATGATTTGCGCAATTATTTCTATGACCCGAAACTGGTGGCGACCGACGGTATGCCGGGTATGCATGCCCGCAAGCATGGCCGCGATGGCAAGACCGTGATTGGCAAGGTGCCGCCCGGCACGATTGTGTACCGCAGCAATGCCGCCACCATGCAGGAAGCTACCTGGCTGGAACGCGAGGGCGATGGTATTGAACTGGAGCAGATTGCTGACCTGACGGAACCCGGCGAGCGCTTTGTGCTCTGCCAGGGCGGCAAGGGCGGCCGCGGTAACTGGCATTTCCGCACCGCTACCGATCAGGCCCCGCTGAAGTTCGAATACGGCACCGAGGCCGAAAGCGGCGTTTTCTTCTTTGAGCTTCGCCGCATCGCGGATGCCGGGTTGGTGGGTTACCCGAATGCCGGCAAGAGCACGCTGTTGACTGCTATTTCCAACGCCACCCCCAAGGTGGCCAGCTACCCGTTCACCACCTTGCAGCCCATTGTGGGCGTGGTGGAGTTTGAGGACTATCAGCGCTGCGTGGTGGCTGATATTCCCGGCATTATCGAAGGCGCGTCGAACAACCGGGGCCTGGGGCACGAGTTCCTGCGCCACATTATGCGCTGCCACCTGCTGCTCTTTGTTGTGGATCTGACCGGCCTGGAACACGACCCGGTGGAGGCTATCCAGACCCTGCGCAAGGAAGTAAAGCTTTATTCCGACGAACTGGCCGCCCGCCCCTGGGTTATCATTGCCAACAAGATGGATGACCCCACCGCCGCTGAGAACCTGGAGATTCTGCGCCAGCGTTTCCCCAAGGTGGAAATCATCCCGATTTCTGCCGCCATGGGCGATGGTATCCCCGCATTCAAGGAGCGTCTGCAACAGCTGCTCAAGGAGGGTTAATCTGTGCTGGTAGCCGTTTTATCCGATATACACGCCAATCTGGAAGCCCTGCAGGCTGTGCTGGACGATATGGAGTCCCACGGCGCAGAAGGAATTCTGGGGCTGGGCGATTACATCGGATTCAACGGCAACCCGGCGGAATGCCTGGCGCTCGTGCAGCCGCGCTTGCTGGCTGCCGTACAGGGAAATCACGAAGCCGCGCTCATCGACCGCGCCGTATTCGGCGTGCCTCTCTACATGGAGATGATGGACCGCACCCAGGCCATGCTCAGCACCGCGCAGGTGCAATGGCTGCGCCGCTTGCCGCACCACACCGCCTGGCAGGACTGCATGCTCGGCCACGCCACCCCCGAAGCCCCGAAACGCTGGGGGCGTATCGCCAATGTCAACGAAGCCCGCAAGGTGTTTTCCGCTGTGAAAAACCACATTTCGTTCTACGGGCACACACACCGCGCCTCCATCTTCCGCATGTACAAAGGCCAGGTGGAGAAACTGGAGATTCAGTACGATAGCCGAGGCGATTTTACCCTGCACATGCCTGGCAACTGCCGCTTCCTCATCAACCCCGGCTCCGTCGGGCAGCCGCGCGACCTGGACTGGCGCGCGGCCTATGCCCTTTACTGCCCGGAAACCTCCACTCTGCACCTGCGCCGTGTGGCTTACGATGTGGCAGAGGCGGGCAACAAAATAGCCCGTACCGGTCTCCCCGCCTCCTTTGCCGAAGCGCTGCAGCACGGCACCTCTCCCACGGGTGATTAAATTTCAACGATAGATACCGAAGAAAGGTCACAGGCGACATGAATATCTACAGCTCCGTATCCGAACTGGTGGGGCACACCCCGCTGCTGGAAATCTCGAATTATTGCCAGGTTCACGCCCTCCAGGCCCGCCTCCTGCTCAAACTGGAAATGGTCAATCCCGCAGGCTCGGTGAAAGACCGCGTGGCCCGGAACATCATTGCCGAGGCTGAAGCCAGTGGCCGTCTGCAGCCCGGCGGCACCATCATTGAGCCCACCAGCGGCAACACAGGCATCGGACTGGCTGCCATCGGATGCTCCCGCGGCTACCGCGTTATCCTCACCATGCCCGATACCATGAGCGTGGAACGCCGCAACATCGTGAAAGCCTACGGCGCAGAAGTGGTACTCACCCCCGGCGCGCTGGGTATGCAGGGCTCGGTCGATAAGGCGGAGGAACTGGCTGCCTCCATCCCCGGCGCCATTGTGGCCGGGCAGTTCAGCAACCCGGCTAACCCGGCGGCGCACTACGCCACTACCGGCCCCGAAATATGGGCAGATTGCGGGGGCAGGGTAGATGCCCTGGTGGCTGGTGTGGGCACGGGCGGCACGATTACCGGCACCGGCCGCTTCCTGAAAGAGCAGAACCCCGCCGTGCATGTGGTGGCGGTGCAGCCCGCCGCCTCCCCACTGCTGACCGGTGGCGCGCCCGGGCCGCATGCCATCCAGGGTATCGGCGCCAATTTCATCCCCGAAGCGCTCGATACCAGCGTGTATGATGAAGTGATTTCGGTGGACAACGAAGCCCCGCTCCAGGCTGCCCGAGAACTCGGGCGGCTCGAAGGCGTGCTCGTCGGTATCTCCGGCGGTGCTGCCCTGTGGGCTGCCACGCAGCTTGCCCGGCGCCCGGAATGGGCAGGCAAGACCATTGTGGTCATCATGCCCGATGGCGCAGACCGCTATTATTCAACCAATCTCTTTGCATGAGCAAATCCTTTGACCTGAATCTGTACCTCGTGACGGATGCGCCGGAACGCTGCCGCCACGGCCTGCTGGAAACCGTGCGCCGCGCCGTGGCTGGCGGGGTCAGCATTGTGCAATACCGCCGCGACCTCCCCGACCACGCCGCCGTGCTGGCGGAGGTGCTGCCCCTGCGCGATATGCTGCGCACCGCCGGGGTGCCGCTCATCATCAATAACGATGTGGCCCTCGCTGTTGAAATCGGGGCAGACGGCATCCACATCGGCCAGGGCGATATGCCCGTGGCAGAAGCCCGCGCCATGATTGGCCCGGATATGATTCTCGGCCTCACCGTGGCGAACGATGCCGAAATGGACGGCGTTAATCCCGCCCTGGTGGACTACGTGGGCTGCGGCCCGGTATTCCCCACCATATCCAAGGATGACGCCCCCGCCGCCCTCGGCGTGCAGAAATGGGGCGAACTCGCCGCCCGCTGCCCGGTGCCCATTTGCGCCATCGGCGGGCTGGATGCGGAGCGCGCCCGCGCCGTGCGCGCCACCGGGCATTGCGATGGTATCGCCGTGGTTTCCGCCATCTGCGCCGCAGAAGACACCGAACAGGCAGCCCGTGAACTAGCCCGATGAATACACTCGATTTAGCCGCCGTACTCGAGCGCCTGCGCGCGCAGCACCCCCTCATCCTCTCGCTCACCAACACGGTCGTGCAACCCATCACCGCCAACATGCTGCTGGCCGTGGGTGCCGCCCCCGTCATGCTGAATGATGCCGAGGAAGCCGAACAACTCCTCCGCACCTGCGCCAATGGCCTGCTTATCAACGTAGGCATACTCTCCCGCCCCCAGGCAGAGCAGATGCGCCGCGCGGTAGATGCCGCCCATGCTGCCCGCATCCCCTGGGTGCTCGACCCCGTCGCCGTCGGCCTCCTCAGCTTCCGCACCGAATTCTGCCGCGAACTCCTCGCTCTGCACCCCACCCTCATCCGCGGAAATGCCTCCGAAATCATGGCACTGGCCGGTGAATCTGCCGGCGGCCGCGGAACCGATACCACCGCAGAAAGCGCCGCAGCCCTCCATGCCGCCAGCCAGCTCGCCCGGCAATTCGGCTGCACCGTGCTCGTCACCGGCGCGGTGGACTACGTGACAGATGGCGCCCGCACCGCCTCCTTGCACCATGGCCACCCCCTCATGACCCGCGTCACCGGCGTCGGCTGTGCCATGGGCGCCCTGGCCGCCGCCTGCGTGGCTTCCGCGCCCGATGCCTTCAC
>JAFZGH010000229.1 GCA_017555465.1 Akkermansia sp.
AAAGGGAGAGCATAGTACAACGGTGGATACAAGTTCGCCGGATGTGCCCTGCCCGCCCGCGCCGGATGATTTTGCAGGGTGGCTGAGGGCGGTTGGCGCGGTGATTCCGATGCTGCGGCGGCTGAATCTGGACCGGCCGCTTCCCCGGAGGGTGGAGGCTGAGGCTCGCGCGGCTGCGGAGCTGGTGCCGATGACGCCTGAGACGGTGGAGCTGCTGCGGCGTTATTATGCGGCGGAGACGGTGAAGGGCTGGAGGCCGGATTCTCTGGAGCGGTTTTTCGAGGATTTGCCGGATGTGCTGCAGCATGCGGCTAACTGGTGCCGACAGGATGACCGGGAGCAGCGAAAAGCTGCCGCTACGGCACGCAGGAAGGCCAAGGAGGCGTCTGTGGAGGCTGAGTGCGGCACGAGTACCCCGGAGGACAAGAAGGCGTTTTTTGAGGGCTTGTGGCGCGATTTAGGCGGACAGCGCAGTGAAAGGAGCGATGATGAAGAGACGTGTGCTGGATGATGCTGCGCTGATTCAGAGCTATCTGCGCAAGGTGAAGCGAAGCAACGGGGAGCTTGGAGCGTACACGCTCCGGTTTCTTGTGTGGATGAATGGAGACACGAGGCTGAAGCCGCGACGTGTTGAGCTGGGGCTGGGGACGGCGGATAAGAGCCAGGCTGTGTTTGCGGCCAGGTTGGTGCTTCAGGCGCTGGCTGTGCTGGGTGCGAAGTTCAGCGGTGCTCTGGCAGGACTGGAGCGGCGGCGCTTGTTGAGGCAGCCTGCAGCGAGGAGTCAGGTGGTGTATCAGTTGCCGCTTTTTGATTTACCCCCTGCCGGGGAGGTTGACAGGCCGAAGCGGGCAGAATAGCATGGTGGCATGAGTAGCAATCCGTTTTCGAGTTACTTCGAGGGGCTGAAGGTGGACGCCACCTCGCGCTCGGCTCAGGAGTGGGCGCTGATGGCGCCGGAGGAGCGTCTGGGGAAGTTTTTTCTGGCGAATGTGGAGGATGAGAATCTTCTCAACGCGTTCCGCCGGCTTCTGCATAGTGCGATTGACCGCGGGATTTCGGACGCGGAGTTTGCGGATGAGGCGTGGACGATGCTTGATGGCTTGCGCCTTCAGTGCAACATGCCGACGGTGGAGTTCATGCCGCAGGGTATGGACCGCGATGAGGTGAAGCGCTACCAGAAGGATGTGACGCGGATTGACTCGCTGGCGCGGTTGCAGCTGGTGTTCCGGACGCAGTGCGATATGGCGGCAGGCTGGCGGGAGTTTTTCATGGCTTTTGAGCCGGTGCGGTTGCAGCGATACCCCGGCTGGAGGTTCGTGCGGCAGCCAGGTGCGCGTATCAAGCGCAAGGACCATGTGGAGCACGAGGGTGAGGTGCGCCTGAAAACTGATTACGAGTTCTGGATGGCTCGCAATTCGCCTGACCAGGGGGGATTTAATCAGCCAGGCCCGCCGTTCGGGTATAACAGCTGGATGATTGTGGAGGAGGTGAGCCGCGAGGAGTGCGAGGCGCTGGGGCTTCTGGCGCCGGGTGAGGTGGTTCGGGTGCCGGCTGAGTATGCGCGATGGGGGGTGCAGGTGGCAGATGGCCATGCTGCGGGCTCTGGTGGGGCTCAGGCGTGGCTTGAGGGGTCTGCGAGGGCAAGTGTGCGTGAGTTGCCCGAGGATGCGCGCAGAGGCATTGTGGAGCGCTGCGCCAGGGAGGGCATAGTGATAGGGGAAGAGGATGACGAGATGTTCATTGATAAGGAGCTGAGCAATCTGCTGCGCGAGGTTGACTCGCTGCTGGCCGGAGATGGTTGGAAGGAGGTGCCGAGCGATGAGTGGTAAGGCGCACAAGAAGGGCGGGCGGAGCCGGTACACGGTGGCGGCGGGCGAGCGTATCTGTGCCAGGGTGGCGGAGGGTATGAGCTTGCGCAAGGCTGCAGCGGAGGAGCATGTGACCCACAGTACGGTGCTGGAGTGGGCGGCGGCGCATCCGGCGTTCGGCGACCAGTACGCGCGCGCGTGTGAGCGGCGGCTTGCGGTGCTGCAGGACAGGCTTCTGGAGCTGATGGAGCTGGGGCATGAGGTGGCGCTGGATACGGAGTGCGGGAATGTGCGCCTGCAGGCGGTGAAGCTGGAGATTGATACGTTGAAGTGGTTGCTTTGTAAGCTGGTGCCGAAGAAGTACGGCGACCGCACGCAGATGGAGATTACGGGCAAGGACGGGGCGGATTTGCTGCCGAAGCATACGGCGGAGGAGGATGCGGCGTTCCTTGCTGCGCTGGCGGCGGCTCAGGCTGCTACTCCACCGCCCGGGAGGATGAGTGATGGAGAGGCTGATTCCAGAGGGTAAGCTGAGCCCTGCCATGTTTGCGTACAGGTATCTGGGCATGACGCTGTACCCGTGGCAGATGGAGGCCGTGGAGGCGTGCCGGCACAGGCGGGCTGAGGTTGCTGTGGTGGCGGCCAATGGCAGCGGCAAGACTGCGGCTGTGAATGTGGTGTTGCTTCTGTGGTGGTTGTATGCGTTTCCGAAGGGGCGCTGTGCGGTGACTTCGGGCTCATGGCAGCAGCTGGAGAATCAGCTGTGGCCTGCGCTGCGGGTGCATGAGCATCTGTTCTCCACCCTGCTGGGGTGGACGTTCAATGACACGGAAATCAGGACGCCGCAGGGCGGTTTCATTACGGCGTTCTCCACGAAGGACCCGGGGCGAGCGGAAGGTTACCACGAGAATGTGGCGGCGGGTGCGCCGCTGATGGTGATGGTGGATGAGGCAAAGAGTGTGCCGGAGCCGATATTCGACGCCATGAACCGATGCACGCCGACGGTGCGCATCATGACGAGCTCGCCCGGACAGGATACGGGGACGTTCTTCCGTGCGTTTAATGAGGACAGAGCTGCATGGCACACGGTGGAGGTGGACGCGTGGATGTGCCCGCATATTCCACCTGAGCGCATAGCGCGAGCGCAGCGTATTTATGGCCCCGATTATGAGCGGAACCCGATTTACCGCTCGATGATAATGGGCAAGTTCACTACGGGCGAGGACAGCAACATGATTCCACGCCGGTATGTGGAGGAGGCTCTGATGCACCGACCTGCACAGCGGCATGGTGACAAGTTCGCGGCGGTGGACTGGGCGGCTGGCGGTGACGAGACGGTGCTTGCCATACGGTGCGGGAATGCGCTGCGGATTGTGTACAAGGACCGTGAGCGGGACACGGTGCGGAGCAGTAACAAGGTGGTGGCGCTGTGCAGGGAGCATGGGGTGGAACCGTGGAACAGCTGGGGTGACGTGTGCGGCATGGGTATTGCTATCATGCAGGCGGCGCGCGACCGCAGCGAGTGGAGGTTCCGCGAGTTCAACGGCGGCCAGGCGGCGGGTGATGCTGACCACTTTGTGAATCTGAATGCTGAGGCGTGGTTTTATTTCCGGCAGAGTCTGGAGCGCGGTGAGGTGTGCTTCCCTGATGGGCTTGACCAGGAGACGGTGAAGCAGCTGACGGACCGTAAGATGCAGTGGGATAAGAAGGGGCGCTATGTGCTGGAAGCGAAGAGTGACATGGCGGCGCGTGGGGTACACTCCCCCGACAGGGCGGATGCTCTGGTGATGGCTTGGTGGGCTGGGCGGTTTGCGAGTTATTATGATGAGCCGAAGGTGGAGCTGCCGCGGGTACAGCGGGAGTATGTGCCGGTGGATGACTGGGATGCGCATGTGGTGCTGTGAGTAGTTTACCCCCGCACGGGCTGGTTGCGCTGGGTGCGGGCTTGGATGTATGATGTGAGCCATGAGTGCGATTGATGATGCGTTGAAGGCTATGGGCGTGCAGAATTGGACGCTGAGCCGAGGCAGTCTTGAGTCTGATGAGCTGCGCATGAGTTTTTATGTGCCGACGGGCGGCACGCCGCCTGCGCTGCGGGTGGGCGATGAGTTCGAGGCGGGCGGTTGGTGCGGCTGGGTGTGGGATGTGCAGGACGGCGCGCGTGCTAACGGTGGCCGCACGGTGGATGTGGTTGTGAAGGGGGTGATTGGCTATCTGGATGCTATTCCCTGCCCTATCATTGAGCGGGATGGGGAGACGGAGCTTGTGCGTGCGAGTGTGCTGCTTGAGAAGGCCGGCAGTGCGGCTGCAGCGGCTGGCGCGGGGCTTTCGTGGCGCGGGATTGACAGCACGGTGATGACTACGCCTGCCGGGGCGAGCAGCTCGGTGTGGGGTGTGGTGCAGGCTGCGCTGAAGTGGATGCCTGATGTGAGGACGCGGCAGGAGGGGCGCACGCTGGTGCTGGAAGGCGGTGCCGAGAGTGTGCCGGGGTCGGTGGCCACGGCGAGGGTTGTGCTTTCGCCTGCGGCGCGTGGGGTGCTGCGGGTGGCGGGAACGGATGTTGACCTGGCTGCTCTGCATGGGGCGGAGGCGGCTGTGTATAACTGGGCGGCGAGTGAGCATGAGCTTGTGGCGCGTGCGCTGGCGGGCAATGCGGATGTGCTGGCTCGGTCGGTCGGGAAGAGTCTGGAGCTGCGTGCGCGGGCTGTGGGAGCGGCGGGTAATGCTCTGGAGCTGGCTTATGCGCCGGCGGAGGGGGAGGATGCGTCTGTGGTGAGTCTGGTGCCGTTTTCGGGCGGGTTTGTGACCGGCTCGGCGGGAGAGAGCGGCGAGGCTGCGGAGCGTCTTGATGGTGTGGGCTGGCAGCAGCGGACGGAGTGGAGCGAGGGGCGGAGCATGGATGACCTGCTGCCGCCTGTGGTTGCGTGCCGCGGCGGGGTGAGTTTTGAGATTCCGGCGGGGGCGAGCATCTACCAGCCGGGGGCTTTTGTGTACGCTGTGCCCTACAAGGCGAAGGGGGACAAGGAGGAGACTGGCCGCCAGGAGCGGCGGCAGGTGCAGCGTGCGGCGGGCAGCTGGGTGCATGTGAAGGGCGTGAAGGTTCCGCAGGGCTGGAAGGTATCGAGCGGCGAGCCGATAAAGATGCGGCAGCCGTGCGGCGATTCGCTGACGTGGTATGACTTCTGGAAGCGCCTGGCGGCTTTTGCTTTGCTGCGGAAGGTGAATTGGACCTGCCTGACGTTCGGTGTGCCGGTGTTTGAGCCTACGCCTGCAGACGAGGCGTACCCGCAGGAGGAGGAAGATTTTGCCGATGTGCCTGTGGCGGGGGCTGTGCTGCCCGAGAAGGCGAATCTGCCTGCCAATTACCAGGAGTTTACTGAAGCGGATGAGCAGCACTTCTATGTGCTGCGGGAGGGGTCTTTCCCTGCGTCGAGTGATAAGCGAGGGAATGTGCGCGGGCTGAAGTTCTGCCGCGGGGTGCTGCGGCAGTATGTGTGGCTGAGCAGCAAGTATGAGGGCACGGCGAGCGTGGAGGAGGCGAAGGCGTTTTTCAGCGGTGAGCATGTGGTGGATGGCAAGACGAAGCATTACGCGCTTCTGCAGCTGGATGCGGTGTTCATTAACCGGAAGCGGACGCGTTACCAGACGGGCACTAACCGCCTTGCGCCTGATGACCCTGGGTATCTGCCTGATGAGGATGCTGACCTGCCGACGGCTGAGCCGACGCCCGATTATTACGGGGCGATGCTGCGGTTCTGGGAGAGTTGTCAGCGCGCTAAGCTGGGCGGCAAGACGGTGACGGTGTATGGGGTGACGGGGTTTGACCCTGTGAGTGCTTCTCTGCCTGCGGTGCAGAGTTTGCTGGGGGTGGATGGTGATGCTTGCCGCATGAGCTGGGACGCGGGAGCCCGCACGCTGACGCTGCAGACGGGGCGGCGGGAGATTCTGGGCGTGGATGAGTTGCTGAGCCGGCAGATGATGGGGCGCAGAGCTGCAGAGGACAGGGCGGGCAATGAGGAGCTGGGTGCCGGTGGCGGCGTGGAGTTCTGGCCAGAGCAGACGGAGGATGAGGATGCGGGCGGCGAGGGTTTCCCGATGGTGAGCCCGAGTATCAATGCGGGGCTTGTGGCCACGAAGGACGCGAAGTCAATGGAGCCGTTCGCCCTATACCAGGATGAGGACAAGGTGTGGTGGATTTCGGGTGGCGTGATTCCTGCAGGGCGTGGGTTCCTGCGGGTGGAGCCTAAGCAGGTGACTGTGGAGGTGAAGGATGGCCGCAGCTTTGCTGTGAAAGCCAGATGGGATGAGGAGAGCCGGAGTTACAAGCCGAAGTATATCTACTACGATGAGCAATGATGATTTTGAGGAGCTGACGGAGCCCGGGTTCGTGGAGGGCGGCGAGGATTCGTGGACGCTGCGGGTGGCTAGTGGCCGTCTGGCGGCGTGTGCTGCGATGCGTGATGGTCTGGTGGGGTCTGATATTGGCGGCGAGGCTGCCCCCGCGGTGGCGTGGGGTGGTGCAGATGATGCGGATTTTTCGCGGGTGACGGGCTGGGTGGCGGTGTCTGATATGGATGGGATGGGCGGCGAGCTTGTGCCTGGGTTCCTGCTGGCGGCCTGGTGGGGTGGGCGGCTCTGGCTGCGGTATGCGGCTGAGGTGCCGGGGAGCGAGTCTGCGGAGGATGAGGCGGATTCTGCAGCGGTGTATGGCGATGCGGGGGTAATGGTGGACGGGATGCAGCGGCTGCGGGCGCATGGCCGCGGCCCTTCCCTGCAGGTGGTGCCGCTGAGTGAGCGTGATGGGTTCCTGAAGCGTGACGGCAGGTGGCGGGTGGATGTGCCGTGGGAGGTGCTGGCGGTGTACGGTGTGCATCCTTCGGGGTCGCTGTGGGATGATGCGAGCAATATGCGGCAGGAGTACCGCGTGACGCTGTGGATGGTGCCGGTGGGGCGTGCGGTGTGCTTTATGGCCACGAGCTCGGAGCGGTACGCGGAGGATGGGAGTCTGGCGGCGGTTTCGGAGCGGATGCGATGGAGCGAGTGGGGGCGGATGTATGGTGAGAGCGTGGGGACGAGTGGACCGCATGCTCCGTTTGAGGCGGCGCTTCTGCCGTGGGAGGCTGATGAGTCTGAGCCGTGGACTGGGGCGACGGACGAGTGGAGCGCGGGCTATGAGGCGGATGCGATGTGCTGCGGGCGTGTGGCGGATGGTGCGCGTGTGGAGCGGCGGGCTGGGTACGCGCGGCCTGTGTCGGTGTGCGGGCGGTTTCATGACAGCTCGCTGCTGGGGGCGTTCAGGGCGATGCTGGGGTGGACGGTGAGGCCGTCGATTGAGGATGTGTTCGGCTTCCCTGCAGCCGGTTTCGGTGAGGTGCTGGAGCGCGGGCTTGTGACGGCTCCGCTGGAGCGCGTGGGCGTGTATGAGTGTGCCCAGGATTACCGCTTTGACGCGGACTCTGTGGAGGGGCTGGGGCTGAGTCTGGGGTGGACGGCAGGGCTCTGTGTGCTGCCTGCGGAGAATTGGCCACCTGTGGCCGACCTGTACCGGGTGACGCTGAGGGCGGAGATTCCCACGGCTGGCGGGAGTACGCTGCACCTGCGGCTTGCTGGGACGGAGGCTGATGGGGTGCTGCTGACGGCGAGTATGTTTGCGGAGGTGCTGAAGGATTGGACGGGGACGGAGGAGCGGCCTGATGGCGGCGGCTCCGGCGGCGGTGGCGGAGGTGAGGACAACTTCACGCCGCCTGAGAAGTGGGAGCCTGATGATGGTGATGATGAGGATGCTGATGACTGGCCAGGACCGGGACCGCGCCCGAATCCTGATGACGATGAGGATGTGGATGAGGACTCGAATCCTGATAACCGACCGGCTGTGAAGGTTGGCTACGAGCGCGGCACGGGTTTCAAGAGCTGCTCGCTGGTTCGGCGTGGCGGGGCGTACTTCTGGAAACTGGTGCTCGATGGGGCTGCGGTTTCGGCGGCGCTGCGCGGGGTGGAAGTGCCGGGGCAGCTGACTCTGAAGGCGAATGGTTCGCAGGCGGGTACGGCGGGGCGCGTGGTGTACATGGGCTTGAATAAGAATGGCGGGCATTCTGTTTCGGCGAACGGGAAAACGGTGACGGGCACCGGCTCGCTTGTTTTCCACGGCACGAACGCGGTGGACGCAGATATGAAGGAGTACCGCTGTGAGCTGCGGTTCGGTTTCGAGCTTGATGTGGATGTGCCTGATAAGGTGTGGTATCTGAGTGCAACGGAGGTGAGCACGGCGGGCAGCTGGGTGCGGCGCTCGGTGAGCGATGGCGTGAGTTGCTTCCAGGCGAGGGCGCAGGAGTGGTACAAGTTCAGCGTGAACATGGATGCTCTGCGGGCTGCGGCTGTGAATGAGCTGCGGGGGCGGCTGGAAAGCAGACGCGTGAGTGATACTGATGTGAGCGTGAGTCATGATTCCACGGTGACGGGCACGCTGAGCGGGACTGTTCTAAATGCGACGGCTTCGGCGATTCTTTCGTGATTGATTTTTATGGCTACTGTAGGACTTGATTTTATAAAGAAGGCGGCGGCAACTGCCGCGAGTACGGCAGCGTGCGGCGTTCGTATTGAGGTTACTATGTCGGGCGGCGATAGGTGGATAACTAACGAGGAAGAGGGCTCTGTGAGTCGCAATTTTAACGTAAAACTGAAAGGATGAATTGATATGAGATTCAGAAGTGAGTTGACGGAGGTGCTTTATGCCGGGAAGGTGATTCTCGGCATTGGGCAGCATTTCGGGCAGGATGAGTTGAGCCGTACGCGGGAGTATACGACGCAGGCGGTGCAGATTCTGGGGGCTGATGCGCCTGTGCTGGACAGCTACGGCAACGCCACGGGGCAGATGGGTTTTTCTGTGGTGCTTGATTTTGAGACGCCGGAGGAGGCGCTGGCTGAGGCGATGGCCCGGCAGGGGCACACGGATGCTCACCAGACGGGCGAGCTGACTGTGCGTGTGGGTGATGAGGTGCAGACGTGGGCAGCCGGTATTCAGCGGCTGGAGACGCGTGTGAGCTTTCCCGGGCGTGGGGTGCGGCTTGTGTGCAGTTATTCGTTTGTGACGGCGTAGCCGTGGTGTGCGTTTTTACCCCCACGCGGGGAGGTTGCTCTTCTGCGTGGGGGTGTGTATCATGTGAGCATGAGCTTGCATGATACAGTAAAGGGCAGCCGGTGGGTTATCAATGTGCCTGCCGGGGAGATTGTGACGGTGCATGCCGTGATGGTGGATGGCAGCCGCGAGAAGATTGCCGAGCTGACCACCGAGGGGCAGCACAGCGTGACGGCGCAGAGCGGCAAGATGGAGGTTTCCGATAATGCCGGGCTTGTGACGCCAACTTTTAGCGGAGCCCCCGGTGCAGCTGGTGGCGCTGGGGGCAGTTCCGGCGGCGGTGCTTCTTCTGCTGAGCTTGAGAGTATGCGCACGCAGCTGCGCAATCACGCGCAGTCTTCTATCGTGCACCTGAGCGAGAGTGAGCATCGCGCACTGACCGATATTATCGAGAAGTACGATTCCATCGGCGATTTTACGCCCGAGGATACGGACACGGGCAACGGGGCGTATCTGCCTGACTCCACGTTTGCTGCCTGGAAGCTGGCGCGGACTGGCGCTGTGTACGGTGCCCGCGTGTACAATGCCGAGTATAATCCGGGGTCGGCTGTGGTTGATGAGAATCTGGACTGGCGGTTCATGGATAATGTGGGGCTGTTCCACACGATGAGCACGAATCTGAAGGTGGGTGCTGATGATTACGCGGGGCTGCATCTGTTCTTCTGGAACCGCTGCAATTATATCCGCACAGACAACGAGAATGTGCGCATTACGGCTATCAAGGGCGACGCAGGTTACAAGGAGAGCGGCGCTGTGGATGTGGGCACGTTCAGCCCGACGCTGTATTGGAATTATTGCCCCGATAAGGCGTTCCCCGCGATGGAGCTTGACGATGAAGGGGTGGAGACGGATGTGCAGCGCGTGAACCGCGACGGCACGCTGATGTACAAGTACAAGCTGCTGCTGATTTCTGATACTCCGTATGCTGACCTGGATGCCGCCCGCAAGGCTGAGCTGGCTGCTCATGGTGTGACTACGCTGTACCCTGCCCCGCCTTGTGTCCGCGCTGATGGCAGTATTGCTCCGTATCATTGCGTGTCTGCGTTTGCGAGCGGTGTGGCGAGCGATGGTCTGCTGCGCTCACAGCCCGGCCTGCCTATCCGCAACAACTTGTCATATACCACGCTGATGGGTGAGATGGTGAAGAAAGGACCGGGCTATAAGGCTGCGAACGCATGGGTGCAGACTTATGGCATGATAATGGATATTATCAAGAACGGCACGAAGAACAGCCAGACTCTGCATGAGGGTCTGACCAACTGGCAGCCGCAGAATCAGCCTGTGTGCACCACGAGCGAGGCCGCGACGTGGTTCCCGCTTTCGAGTGGTAACGCAGGCCAGTATGATGTGGGCAGCACGGTGTATGTGGGCACCGGCAGCGCACGAGACTGGGAAAGCACGGGACGCAACATTGTGAACGGCGCGGTTATTACCAGAAAGGAGACGGCCACTATCAAGGACGCTGACGGCAACGATGTGAGCTGTGTGCTGCTGCATCTGGAAGGTGCGCAGCCGTTCCGCGTGACGAAGGTTGCCGCCGAGGGTAATGCTGCGGAGCGCATCGCTTCCTATATTATCGGTGCACCGGCTAACGCCGGCGAGACTGATGCTGTGCTCGGTAAGCATGACGGGTATATTGAGGGCGTTTCCGGGCGCCACCCGTACCGCGTGCAGGGCGTGGAGTACAGCATGGGGTGCTGGATGCTGGTGGGTAACACGGTGGCGATTTTCAACAACGGCACAACGCCTGTGACAATCAATGGCGTGCAGGTGACGCCGCCGAAGTACAGCAAGACTGTGTGGGTGGCGCCGCGAGGGGTTGCGCTGAGCACGAATGAGGCCACCATCAAGGCGACGTACACGCCCGTGGGTGTGATTCCTGCGTACTCTGCAACGAGCGGCGCGGATTCGTATATAGGCGACGTGGCTATCGACCCGGAGACGGGCTGCATGTGGCCTAGCGTGGTGGGTGACATGATTGCATTCTCTCCCGGTGGAAGTAGTGCGCTGGGGCACGGTGACAATCTGTACGCAGGCGGTGCGCAGACTGGCGGCATGCGAGAGTTCCTTTATGGCGGTTCCTGGCTCAACGGCGCGGGCGCTGGTTCTGTTGCTCTCGACGTGAACTACGATGTTGCGTTCGCCAGGGCCAACTCCGCCGCCCGCGATTAGCGGTCCCAGGGGTCCGCAAGGGGGTGTCCCCCTTGCAAAGAAGTCAACGAAAACAAGTTTAGGGACGCATGAAATTAGGCGGTAACTGGAACAACGGCGCGAACGCTGGTTCTGTTGCTCTCAACGTGAACAACGATGTTGCGAACGCCAGGAACAACTACGCCGCCCACAATAAAGCAAACGAGACAGGCAAGAATCTTCTGATTCATGCGTTCCTCCACAACTGTGGGAAATAAAGCAAAGGGACCCGCCGGCCAGGTGCCGGGGCACGCGCGAGAGTGCGTGTCGGGGTTAGTAGGCCGCACGGCAGAAAGCCCTCGCTGCTTTATCGCCTGTCTTACTGAGAGAAAGAAGAAAACGAGATGAAGAGACGCTGCAAGAATGTGAGCATATTCGACCGTGCGCTGATAGAGCGGGCGGTGCGGGCATGTATGCAGCCGGGCAAGAAGCGCCGGCGACGTGATACGGTGGCGTTTTTCGCTGACCTGATGGATTGCAGGTTGGATGAGGCGCGGGAGTTTCTGGTGGCGCGAGATGGCCGCTATGACAAGGCTGTGGAGCGCGTGGTGGAGCTACTGCGCAAGGAGATGATGGAATACCGCCTGCGCATCGGCAAGGTGTATATGCAGCGCAGGCGGGATGGGAGCAATGGCAAGATTCGGAAGATTTCGATTCTGCATATCAAGCAGCTGCTGCTGGACCATGTGGCTGTGGTAGCGCTTGAGGAGGCGCTGGGGAGGATGGGCGAGTATCAATGCAGCGGGTTTGTGGGCAAGGGTGCGCACTATGGCGCGCGGGCTGTGCGGCGATGGCTGCGCGGTGAAGCTCCGCGGTATGCGGTGCAGATGGATATTGCGCATTATTTCGAGAGCATCGACCACGAGCGGCTGATGGCCTATCTGGAGCGGCTGGTGAAGAATGAGGATTTGCTGTGGCTGATTCGGCGGCTGATTGGGACGTGCGAGCGCGGGCTGCATGTGGGTTCGTATCTGAGTCAGACGCTGGCCAATCTGTATCTGAGCGGCCTGTATCATGAGGTGGGCGAGCGGATGCGCGCGCGGAATGGCGAGAGGCTGGTGGAGCATGTTCTGTTTTATATGGATGACTTGTTGCTTGTGGGGACGAACAGGCGGCATTTGCAGCAGGCCGGCGTGAAGGTGGTAGAGTATGCGGCGGAGCTGGGGCTGAGTATCAAGCCGGGCTGGCGGGTGTTCCGCGTGGGGAGAAAGAATGAAGCCGGCGGGCAGCCGGTGGACATGATGGGGTTTCGATTTTTTCGCAATGTGGTGACGGTGCGGCGGAGGATTTTCCGCAGGGGGAGGCGTGCGCTGCTGCGCGTGCTGCGCTGCGTGCGGGAGCGGCGGCAGGTGCCTGTGAGTCTTGCGCGCCGGTGTGTGACGTACAAGGGGTATTTTGATTTTTCGGACTGTGCGCGTTTTCTGGCGGCTGTGCGCGCCCGGTTTGTGTTCAGAGTGGCCGCTATGCGAGTATCTTTATCAGAAAGGATGATATGACTATGGCTGACAAGGCACGGTATTTGAGTGAGCCGGAGGCTGTGCGTGTGCTGCGGAATGGCGGCACGCTGCATGTGTTTCTGGCTTTGAATGCAGAGCGAGTGACGGATGAGGATGGCGGCAGCTACTGGCTGGCGGATTATGCCGAGTTCACGGCTCGCGTGGGTGAGATTGACCTGGACGAGCTGCACGAGCATCCGGAGCGGTTTCTGGGGCGCAGGGTGGATGTGCAGGGGCGGGCTGAGTTGTACAGCCGCGCTGTGCAGGCGTGGATGGATGGCAAGGTGCGTGAGAGGCTGTATGATAATGTGGACTCGACGAGTAAGTATCTGGGTTGCCCTGATGCTGTGTTTGCTGCTGAGGCGGCTGCTGTGCAGGCGTGGGTGGCGGCGGTGTGGCGCAAGTGCTACGAGCTGCAGGCGGATATTCTGGCAGGCCGCATGAAGGAGCCTGACGGGGTGGTGGAGTTTATCAGGATGCTGCCTGTGCTGGTGTGGCCTGATGAGGTGTGAGATTTTTCCTGAGAATGAAAGGAGTACAAGACAATGAGCACAAAACTGAACGATGAGCACGAGAAGGCGGTGCGGGAGACGCGCCGGAAGGTGGCCGAAGCTGTGAGCGAGAGTGCATCCAGGGCGGCGAAGAATACGAGCGGCTGGCAGCGCGTGGTGCTGTGGGTAGTGGCTGCTGGTGCTGCTGTGGTGGCATGGTGGTACAGCCCCGGTATAGCTGACCAGCAACAGCCCGAGGTGGAGGCTCCGCCGGCTGCGGTGGCGCCTGTGGAGGCGGGTTCTGATGATGCTGCTGAGTAAGGAGGGCTGACTGATGGATGATGCTTTCATTGAGCGCCGCGCTGTGCGGATGTATGATGTGTACTGCGCCGCCGTGGGCGGGAAGGCTTATGATGGCCGCCCGCTTCCCACGGGGGCGGAGTTTTTCGCGGATGCGGGCAAGCAGAAGCAGGCTGATGCCTGGCGGGCGGTTGCGCGCATGGTGTCGGTCGGGCAGGATATGAGCTTCGGCGAGGCGCTGGATGTGATGCGCTCTGGCGCTGCGGTGCGGTTGCCGCATTGGAGCCCGGAGGTGTGCATCCGCATGCAGGTGCCTGATGAGGGTAGCAAAATGACGCATGCGTATCTGTATGCGCAGAGCAGGTTCGGCTGTGTGCCGTGGGTGCCTACGCAGGTGGAGCTGCTGAGTATGGAATGGGAGGTAGCGCGATGACTAGCCAGGTGAATGCTGTGCTGGGTGCTGCGGTAGCTGTGACGGGTGTGCAGGCTGTGAATGACCCTGTGGACGCGCTGGCTACTGTGAGCGGTGTGGCGCTGATGGTGTGGCTTACGCTGCGCAAGAGTAAGGAGTGCGAGCGGCTGCGGGAGGAGAATCACGGGCTGCGGGAGGAGCACCACAGGATGCGCACGGAGCTTCAGGAGCTGAGCCGCGAGCTGGGGAAGCGCTGCTCTGACTGCAAGTTGGCGGTGGCGGCAAATGAGCATTTCATTGATGAGCGGAAGGAGGCGGAGGATGGCGAGGATTGACCGCGAGGAGGTGCGCAGGCTGCAGCGGCGGCTTGGTGTGGTGCCTGACGGCGTGGTGGGCAGCGAGACTCTGGCAGCTCTGGCTGAGCGGCTGGGGTGCGCTGCTACTGTGGCGAGTATTCAGATGGTGCTGCGGGTGCCGATGGATGGGATTCTGGGCTCTGTGACGCTGGGAGCTGCGGCGCGTGCAGTGGGGGCTTATGCTGTGGATGCGCAGATGCGGTGGCCGCTGCAGAGTGATGTGCGCAGCGGCGGGAGCGTGTTCGGCAAGGCGGGGGATGAGAGCCGGCTTGTGAATGTGGTGCCGCCCTTCCCTGTGTATTTTGAGGGGCAGCGGGTGCGGAGTATCCGCGTGCATGAGGTGATTGCTGATGATGTGCGGGAGGCTCTGGAGGAGGTTCTGGCGCATTATGGGCTGGAGCGCATCAGGAAGTTGAAGCTGGACCAGTACGGCGGGAGTTACAATTACAGGCCGTCGCGCGGCGGGAGTTCGCTTTCGATGCACGCTTGGGGTATCGCGCTTGACTGGATGCCGGCAGAGAATGCGCTGCGGATGGGTGCGCCGGAGGCGGTGCTGAGCGGCGCGGAGTACCGGGCATGGTGGGAGATTTGGGAGCTGCACGGGGCGGTGAGTCTGGGGCGGGAGAGGAATTATGATTGGATGCACTTACAGTTCGCACGGCTGGGGTGAGGCTGATTGGGGATTGACTATTTACGATTGACTATTGACGATTGATTTTCTTATGGGCAAGAGTGTTGATTATGATGCTTGGCAGAAGTTGCAGCTGGCTCCGCTGACGGATTTTAATCCGGCGGTGCTGCAGGGTCTGAAGTATAGCCAGCACAGCGGGTATCTGCTGGAGCTGGAGCGGTTGTATTCTACGATGTATCTGGAGTGGCCGACGCTGAAGAAGGATGCTTCGGATATGACTGAGGCTGTGGCGGGGCTGACGTGGACGGTGGCTCCGTTCTGCCAGGATGGTGCCGAGCCTGATGATGAGGCGAAGGCGGTGGCGAAGACGGTGAGCGATGCGCTGTGGATGGTGACGGCTCAGAAGCCTGGCGAGTTCAGCCATTGTTTCCCGGAGTTGCTGGGGGCGATGGTGCATGCCATATACCGCTCTGTGAATGTGCACGAGATTGTGTGGAAGTTTACGCCGGAGCTGGTGTATCCGCTGGAGTATAAGCAGCTGGGGCCGCAGTATTATATGTGGGAAACGCGGCAGGGTGAGCCCGACAGGCTGATGCTTGTGCCGGATGGGATGGATTATTCGCGCCCGGTGGTGTTTGAGCCGGGGCGGTTTGTGGTGGCATTGAATACGACGGGGCCTGACCACCCGATGTATAATGCGGATTTTTATTCGCTGGTTGGCTATTTTGTGGCGGCGAAGTTCGGGCTGCCGGGGCTGCAGAGTTTTGTGAAGAGGTACGGCCACCCGCTGCGGAAGTTTACGATTGAGGATAAGCGGCGGCGTGAGGAGCTGGAGGCGAAGCTGCGCCGGATGCCTGATGTGTATGATGTGTTCCTGGGTGCGGGTGAGTCGCTTGATGTGACGGCGATTCCTGCCGGGGCGAATGTGCCGCATGAGGTGTTGCTGCGTGTGGCTGAGAATGCTTGCCACCAGTTGATTAAGGGGAACACGCTGACCTCGGATGTGGGGGACAGCGGCGGGAGCCGTGCGCAGGCGGAGGTTCACATGGGTGTGGAGGCGAGTCTGGTGCGGAAGCGCGGTGAGTTTGTGGCGCGTGTGTTGAACCGGCAGCTGATTCCTTATATTGTGGAGCGCAATTATGGGCGGCGCGATTTGCCGATGCCTGAGCTGCGGTGTCAGGTGCCGGAGCAGAAGGCGAATATTCAGAAGGCTCAATACTGGCAGGCGGTGCTGGGGATTCCGGGGATGCGTGTGCTGAAGAGCGCGGTGCACGATGACCTTGGCCTTGCTGTGCCGGGTGACGGGGATGAGGTGTATGAGGCTTTGTCGCCTGCGGCGGCTGCGCCCACCCAGGGGGTGCCGGAGGTGTCTTCGATGGGTGATGATGCGCTGGATGTGGCGATGGCCGGCAGGGTTTCTGCCGGTGGGTCGCTGCGGGAGCGTGTGGAGAGGATGCTGCCGGAGGCGATGCGGCGCTGGGCAGGACCGACGATTGAGCGGTTTGAGCAGATGGTGCGTGACGGCCGCAAGCCGGAGGAGATTCTGGCGCGGCTGGAGGAGCTGCGGCCTGATACGAAGGTGCTGGTGCAGGCGCTGCGGGCTGCTACGGCTGCGGCGGCAGGGGCGGGCGATGAGGATGCGGCTGCGGCGAATCCTTACGGGTGCAATCAGTATGGCGAGGGGTGGAGTTCTGCGCATGATGGTAACAGCACGGAGCGTGTGGGTAAGGCGAAGTTGCTGACTCATAAGGATGGGGATGGTAATGTGCGCCAGATTGATACGAAGAAGCGCTACCCGGGCAAGGGTTCGTATATCGGAGTGGGTAAGGATGGGAAGAAGGGCGAGGAGCCGAAGCCTGAGCCGAAGAAGAAGGAGAAGCCTGAGAAGAAGCCTGAGAAGAAGCCTGAGCCTGATGATAAGCAGAAGATGGTGGACGAGATGCGCTTTGATTCTCCGTTTGTGTCTGACGATTTAGAGAAGACTGTGGGCAAGGAGGCAGCTGACAAGTTCTTTGAGAAGATGGCTGCAGCTCCGCCTGAGATTCGTGAGTTCTGGCAGAGGAATAAAGGTTTCATTCGCCGGATTGAGCGGATAACACGAGGCGTAAGCCACGAGTCAAATGGCATTATCAGCATCAACAGGCAAGATATGGCACAGACGTACTGGTGCCATGAGGGTAGCGTGCTGTTCCACGAGATTGCTCATGCTCTGGATGAATCCATGAGCAGGGATATGCCGCTTGATATGTCTCGGAAAGTATGGTTTCAGCAGAAAATATCGCATGAGTTGCATGATGCTATCGCTCAGGACTACGAGGCTCAAATTAAGCTGAAGACTGAGGATATTGTGAACGAGGCGAAGGTTAGGCTCGCTCAGCATGGAGGCAAGGTGACTGATGCGCTTCTTGACGAGCTGGTACAGGAAGGCTCCATGAATAATTATGAAAGGAATATATACAAGGCAGATAATAGCGCAAGTTATATGTTGCCGGATGCTATTCGTGTAGCGCTGGGCATGACGGAGCGCAATGGTAAAAAGGTCAAGATTGGCAAGGGTGTAGCGGGCAACAGGCTGGCGCTTGAGATTAACGCTGATTCGATGGTGATGGGCGTTATTTGTGATGCCTTCCGAGGCAAGCCTGGATGCAGCGCTATTAAGGTAGGGCACAATGATTCGTACTACAAGAATTGGGGCGGAAACGCGGATGCGGTTGAAACATTCGCGAATTTATACGCAGCGTATGCCCTATGTGATGAAAAAACTTTGGAAAAAGTGAAAAAATACTTGCCAGAGACGTGCAAGGTGTTTAATAATCTGCTCAGGAAAGGAGCGTGAGTATGTACAGCGATAAAGTAAAAGAGCTTACGCGCGAGTATTTCGCGGATTTTTCCTTGCCTGATGGCGAGGTGTCTCATGATGCACAGTCTAGTATTATGAGGGGATATTCTGTATTGTTTGACGATGCAGAGATACCGACAGCCAACATGATGCCTGAGTGTAATGGCAGTCTTGATGAATACCACCGCATTCTGCTGAAGTGTATTCAGAAGGGTGAGCCGTACCGGTTACCGGATGACATAAGAGAAGAGTGCGAGCGTCTGGAAAAGATGGGCATTGCTTACGATTGATTTTCTCTAGAGAAAGCAAAAATCTCGGCTTGGAGGCTGAGGGATTTTTTGCAGGTGGCAGACAGCCCGCACGGACGCGTGCGGGTTTTCTGTTGCCTTGGGGTGTGTGGTCGGGACTGAAGTCCCGTGCTCCGATTGGCGGCAGGGGTGGCGGGTGTGTCGTGTAAAGAAAATGGGGGTTTGTTTACACGATGCGGGGTGTCGTGTAAAGTTTTCGGGGTTTTGTTTACATGATGCGGCTAATTTTTCGGGGATTAGCTGATGGGGTTGGGAGTGGGTTGGGAGTGATTTACCCCCACGCGGGGGCGTGGACGGTTGGGGTGCTGCGGGGTATGATGTGGGTATGGCTATTAGTACGAAGATTTCGGAGAATGATGGGCATGCGCC
>JAFZGH010000230.1 GCA_017555465.1 Akkermansia sp.
GCAGGTATGCTCGGCATCACCATCTACCTGGCCATCCGCTTCGAATGGTCCTTCGCCATGGGTGCGTTCTTCTCCACCCTGCACGACGTGCTCGCCATCATCATCCTGGTGGTGGTCATGGGTACGGAGCTGAGCATCATCCACATCGGTGCCTTCCTCACGGTGGCTGGCTACTCCATTAACGACACCATCGTGATTTATGACCGCATCCGCGAGCGCCTGCGCCTCGCAGAACCCGGTGAAAAGCTCATCGATATCATGAACGAAGCCATCAACAGCACACTTTCCCGTACGCTGCTGACCTCCGGCTCCACGATTGCAGCCCTCGTTGCCCTGCTGGCACTGGGTGGCCCCTCCATGTGGGACTTCTCCATCACCATGCTCCTGGGTATCTTCATCGGCACCTACTCCTCCATCTACATCGCCTCCCCGGTTGTGCTGTACTTCGATAAGCGCGGCGACCTCCGCAAGGAGCTGCAGGAAGCCGAGGACGCAGCAGGTGTTTAACCCCGCATGAACCGCACGCTGTTCCACGCCCTGCTTCTGCTCTGTGCCGCTGTATTTGCGGCAGCCGTGTGGGGCTCTGTGGATTGCGGCGCGCGCCTCGATTCACCCTCACTGCCCCCTGATGTGGAATCCCACCTCAGGGGGCTCATCTATTTCCATTTTGCTCTGGCCCAGACAGCTGTACTTGCCGCTATTTTCCTAGCCTACTGCCACCATCACAAATGGAAGCGTTACTACCTCATCATCAGTTATAACGAAAAAGGCCTCCAGCTGAACCCACCCGGCATCCGCATGCCCCGCCGCCGGGTATACCGCTGCCATCTCCATGCATTAACCCCGGACAGCTTACCCCCGGCCGGAGTCCCGGTGCTGGTGTACCCCATGTTCATGCAAAGTGGCACCAGCAGCGGCCGCAAGCTGGTCGACAAACTGCAACAAGCATACCAGAACACCCCGGTTGAGCCCCAACTTTTCTTCCAACCCGTGCTGGGTGCATCCCCCTGGCTGGCAGAAGCCGCCGCCCGCAGTCTGCGTCCACAGCTCGACGCAGACACCGCCGTGCTGGTCGTAGCACACGATTCCACCCTGCCGGAACCGCCGCCGGAACCTGCCCTGTTCTGCCGTCGCCTGCGCGAACTGCTGCCCGGCACCGAAATTATCCTGGGTTACTTCCACCAGAACCCACAGGCCTGCGCGGTTCTGCCCACGCTGAAAGCCCGCAAGGTGCTGCTGCTGCCCTTCCTGCTTACTGAAGGGCTGCACACCCAGCGCGACCTGCCCACCGCTACCCAGGCAGCAGCCTGCGGCAAGGAACTGACCCGCCTGCCCGTTCTAGCCTCCCTGCTCACTGATTGATACTCCCATGAAACTTGCCCTTAAAGTAACCCCAGGTGCCAAAAAGAATGAAATTCTGGGCTGGGAGGACGATTACCCACAGGTGGGACGCGTGCTCAAAGTCAAGATTGCAGCCCCACCCGTAGAAGGCAAAGCTAACAAGGAAATCGTACTTTTTCTCGCCAGAACACTGGGGCTGCCCAAAACGGCGGTAGAAGTGGTGCACGGCACCAGTGGACGCATCAAACTGGTGGAAATACCGGCAGGAACAGACCTGGGGCCGTTGAATCCCTAATTCCACTACACCCCCAATTCCACCACAAGCGCGCGCAGGCGGAATACGGCATTGACAATAAGAAAGTGCAGGAGTAAAATCGCGCGGGGTCACCATTTACCCCCGAATTTCCATGTACAATCCCGAATTCAAGAATCGTCTGGTGAACGACCTGGAAGCCCTGAAGGCAGCCGGTCTGTTCAAGCAGGAGCGCTACATCGACACCCAGCAGTACTCTCAGGTGGGTCTCAAGGATGGCAGCCAGGTTATCAACATGTGCGCCAATAACTACCTGGGCCTGGCCAACAGCCCGGTGCTCATGCAGGCCGCCAAGGAAGCCATCGACCGCTGGGGCTACGGCATGGCCTCTGTGCGTTTCATCTGCGGCACGCAGACCCTGCACCAGCAGCTGGAGGAACGCCTGAGCGCCTTCCTCGGCACGGAAGACACCATCCTCTTCGGTTCCTGCTTCGATGCCAACGGCGGTCTGTTTGAAGGCCTGCTGGGCAAGGAAGACGCCATTATCTCCGACTCGCTGAACCACGCTTCCATCATTGACGGTGTGCGCCTGTGCAAAGCCGCCCGCTACCGCTACGCCAACAACGATATGGCCGACCTGGAAGCCAAGCTGCAGGAAGCCAAGGCCGCCGGGGCCCGCACCATCCTGATTTCTACGGACGGCGTATTCTCCATGGACGGCATCGTGGCCAGCCTGGACAAGATTCACGAGCTGGCAGAGAAGTACGGCGCGCTGGTGCATTTCGACGAATCCCACGCCACAGGCGTGCTGGGCAAGCGCGGTCGCGGTACGCACGAGCACTGCGGTCTCTTCGGCAAGATTGACATCACCTCCGGCACCTTTGGCAAGGCTCTGGGTGGTGCTTCCGGTGGCTACATTTCCGCCAAGAAGGAAATCGTGGACATGCTGCGCCAGAAGGCCCGCCCGTACCTGTTCTCCAACAGCGTGATGCCCGCCATCGCTGCCACCACCATCAAGGTGCTCGACATCCTCGAGGAATCCACCGAACTGGTGGAACGCGTGCAGAGCAACGCCGCCTACTTCCGCAAGGGCATGGAGCAGTGCGGTTTCACCCTGGCTGGTGCCGGCCACGCCATTGTGCCGGTGATGATTGGTGATGCCGCCCTCTCCCAGCGCATGAGCAACCGCCTGCTGGAGCTCGGCGTATACGCCATGGGCTTCTTCTACCCGGTGGTACCCAAGGAGCAGGCCCGCATCCGCACCCAGATTTCTGCCGCTCACACCACCGAGCAGCTTGACCGCGCCATCGCCGCCTTTGCCCAGGCCGGCCAGGAGCTCGGCCTCATCAAGTAAAACCTGCAGAAACAATCTCTTAAACATCCCCGCCCGGTGTTTCCGGGCGGGGATTTTTTAATCATACCTGAGCGAAAGCGAAGGTATTTCATCCTTTGCGCAGCAAAGGATTTCATGCACCGCACTGCGGTGCTTTCATACCGCCCCATGGCGGTATTTCATACACGCCGCAGGCGTGTAATTCATTGAGTCTCGCGCCAGCGGGACGACTTCCCCCTATGGCGCGCTGATACTTCCTGCACCGCGCCATTCCAATAGTCGGCCCTCCCGGGCCTCAATGAAATCCACTGCTGGCGCAGTGGATGAAATACCGCAGTGCCTGCGGTATGAAATGCGGCGTTGCCGCATGAAATACCCGCCGCCTGGCGGGTACGAAATACGCCGCTGGCGCGGCGTATGATTTATCGGCATGACATGCC
>JAFZGH010000231.1 GCA_017555465.1 Akkermansia sp.
CTCTCGCGTTAGAATGGCAGGCAGTACAGCGGCATGAACGAAACAATCACCAGCAAGCCCCGCACTGTCAGGCGAGCCATGCAGGCCAGCCTGCAGGTGCTCATCCTCGTGCTGGGGGTGCCGCTGGGGATTCTGGGGGGCTGGTATGCGCTTGCTCCCAGTCCTGCGCGCCTGGCAGAGCAGGCTGCGGGAGGGGCTGATTCGGCAGCCTTGCTGGAGCTGGTGCAGCGCGCGCCTCACCAGCAGCAGGCGGCTGATGTGCTGCATGAGTTGCTGGGGCAGGATTCCCATGCCCTCAAGGCCTTGGTCGGCCTGGCTTCCGGGCATGAGGCGGCTTGCCTCCACCTGATATACGTGGCCCGTTCACAACCTGCGGCGTTTGATAAACTTTCCGGTGTGCCGATGACTTATTCCCTGGCGCTGGCACTGGTGCGCCACATGACGCCGGAGGGCTTTTCCCGGCTGGAGCAGATGGCTGGCACCCATGCTGATGCCTGCTTCATTCTGGGTGTGGCTTGCGAAAAGGCATATCTGGGAGCAACTCCGGAAAATGGTGTGTACAAGATACCGGATCTGGAACGCGCGGCATACTGGTATGACCGGGCCCGCACGATGGGTTCCGGGATGGGTACCAGTCATTATGGCCGGCTTGCCTACCATTTCGGGCTGCTGTGCTATGCGGAAAACGCAGTGGATGCTGTCTGCTGGTTCAGAGAAGCCGCCGCGTGTAACCACGCCGAAGCCCAATGTGCACTGGGAGTCTGCTATGCATCTGGTGAAGGGGTGGAGAAAAATCTGGAAAAAGCCGTAGAATGGTATTGCCGCTCGGCAGAGCAGGGCTATGTGGAAGCTCAATACAACCTCGGATTGTGTTATCTGCACGGTGAGGGCGTTGAGGCAGATGTCGCTGCATCTGCCCAATGGTTTCGCAAGGCTGCCGAACAAGAGGATGCTCCGGCTCAATATTATCTTGGTTATTGCTTCGCTGAGGGAAAAGGTGTTGCGCAGGATTGGAAGAACGCTGCATCCTGGTTTCTCCAGTCGGCCAGTCAGAATTACACCAAGGCGCAGCTGGCACTGGCCGAATGTTACGAACGCGGGCTGGGCGTTGCCCCGGATGCCGCCACCGCCCGCTACTGGCGCAGCCGCGCTGCTGAAAATTCACAAATTACTATACCTGAATCATGAAAGTACTCTATATACTACTCCCGCTCCTGCTGGCGTCCTGCTCGCTGCTGCGCCCGGTTTCCAAGCCTTATTTCAATGATGACTGCGGTGAAGGCCGCATCGGCTACTGCATCAACGGCCGCGATGACCGCCGCTGGCATGCCGCTGTGGCGGCTTCGCACGATGCTCAGCTGCAGGCTGCCACGAAAGCCCAGGTGGAACGCGATTTCGGCCCTATGCATGTGACGCTCCATGGCGACGGCGGCACGGAGTCCTTTGTGTACTTCTACTTTGACCACCCGAAGAATACCATTGAGTACACCCATGCGCTGCGGTTTGATTTTACCGCAGCAGGGCGCGTCTCACGGGCTGAGGTGGTGCTCATGGCAGACCCCACCCTGGTCGAGCCTCATTAATTTTGTTTTTGATATAAAGAACGCGGGCTGAGGAAATATCCTCAGCCCGCTTGCGTTTGAATTAAAGGGGGAAAGGTATTACCAGCACTCCAGGTCGTCGGCAATGTCGGGCATCTTGTCCTTGGAGAACACAGGGTCGGTGATGCCGGCACGCTTCTGGGCGCGGTAGTCTTCCAGCAGGCGGAAGGCGTATTTACCCAGCAGCACAATGGCGATGAGGTTGCAGATGGTCATGAGGCCCATGAACAAGTCTGCCAGGTTCCATACCGTGCTCAGGCTGGCCACGGAGCCGAACAGCACCATGCCCGCCACGATGATGCGGTAGGTGGTGAGTACCCAGTTCTTCTTGCTGAGGTACCGCACGTTGGCCTCGCCGTAGTAGTAGTTGCCCAGCACGCTGCTGTAGGCAAAGAAGAAGATGGCGATGGCCACGGCAATGTTGCCCCAGGGGCCGATCTGCTGGCTGAGGGCCGCCTGGGTCAGCTTGATGCCGCTCACATCGCTTCCGGCGGGAATACCTCCTACCAGGATAATGAAGGCGGTGCAGGAGCAGATGATGAGGGTGTCGCTGAACACGCTGATGGCCTGCACCTTGCCCTGTTTCACCGGGTGGGATACATCGGCCGTTGCTGCCACGTTGGGGGCGGAGCCCATGCCGGCCTCGTTGCTGTACAGGCCGCGGCGGATGCCCTGCTGGATAGCTGCACCCAGACCACCGGCAAGCCCCTGTTCCCAGCCGAAGGCGTGGGAGATGATGAGGTTGAGTACATGGGGAATTTCGGTGATGTTGAGAAGGATGACCACCAGGGCCAGCGCGATGTAGCCCAGCGCCATGAAGGGAACGATGACGCTGCTCACCTTGGCAATGCTCTGGATGCCACCGAAGATGATGACCAGGGTGAGCAGGGTGAGGACGGTGCCCATGTATGAGGGCGGAATGGCAAAGGCTTCCTCGAAGGCCTGGCAGATGGTGTTGCTCTGCAGGGAGTTGAAGGCAAATCCGAAGGTGAGGATGAGCAGGATGGAGAAGATAGTGCCCATCCACGGCTTTTTGAGACCTTTGCTCATGTAGTAGGCCGGGCCGCCGATGAAGGAGGATTCGCCCTTGATTTTGTACAGCTGGGCCAGGGTGGATTCCACAAAGGCGCTGCTGGCTCCCAGGAACGCGATGAGCCACATCCAGAACACGGCACCGGGGCCGCCCAGTGCAATGGCCACCGCCACACCGGCCAGATTACCCGTGCCCACGCGGCTGGCAATGGAAATGGCAAAGGCCTGGAAAGAGGAGATGCGCTCGACTCCTTCCTCCCGTTCTTCGTGCGTGCAGTTGCGGAACATCACCGGAAGGTCGCGCAGCATGGTGAGCTGCACAAATTTGCAACGAATCGTGAACCAGATAGCGCAGCCAATCAGCATGGCCACCAGCACGTAGGTCCATAAAATCCCGTTGGCCCAGTCGACGAATTGTGTAAGGAATTCCATAAGCGAGTTCAGTAAGACGCGGTGACTATACCAGAAAAAATCTGAAAATCAAGCATTTAATGTTACGGATGTTATTCAGGGTGTTCGCTATGGGATTGACAGAACCACATCTTTATGTTATGAAAGGGGCACAACTTTCTCCAAAGAACTCGAACATGATGAAGAAAATTATTGTCCTGCTGATTGCCTCTTTTGCGATGCTGGCCATGTCCTGCTACGCCTCTGATTCAGAGGCCGTTGCTGAAACGGCAGCTGCGGTTATGAAGTCTCCTTTCTGTGGCACATTCTGGGCACTGGCTCCGGCCTTGTTTGCCATTGTGCTGGCGCTGATGACCAAGGAGGTATATTCCTCTCTCTTTGCGGGTGTGGTTCTGGGTGCGTGCTTTGTGTGCGATTTCTCGGCTTTGGATACGATGGATTTTGTGGTGAACCAGGGGCTGATTACCGCGTTGAAGGATACCAGCGGCGTGTTCATTTTCCTGGTGGTGCTGGGGGCCTTTGTCTGCATGATTAACAAAACCGGGGCGGCTCTCGCCTTTGGCGAGTGGGCTCAGAAGAATATCAAGTCCCGCATTGGCAGCCAGCTGGCCACTTTTGTGCTGGGTATCCTTATCTTTATTGATGACTACTTCAACTGCCTGGCGGTGGGCAGCGTGATGCGCCCGGTGACGGATGCCAAGCGTGTTTCACGCGCCAAGCTGGCTTACATCATTGACTCCACGGCCGCGCCTGTGTGCATGATTGCGCCGATTTCCAGCTGGGCTGCTGCCGTTTCCCAGTACTCCGAAGGAACGGGCTACAACGGTCTGGAGCTGTTCATCCAGGCTATTCCCTATAACTTCTATTCGCTGCTGGCTCTCTGCTTTGTGGTGATGATTATTTTCTCCCGCTTCGATTTCGGCCCCATGGTGCGTTACGAGCGCAACGCCATCAAACATGGCGACCTGCACACCGTATGTGCCGGGATTGAATCCCGCGAATCCCTGGATATGCCGAAGCGCCGCGCCAAGCTGGCAGATTTGATTGTGCCGGTGCTGCTGCTGATTGGCATTGAAACCTTTGCCCTGGTGTATGTGGGCGGTATTCTGGAGGGTAAGTCCTTTGCCGATGCCATCAGTGCCACTGATGCCACCGTGGCTTTGCCCTGGGGCGCGCTCATTGCCATGGCGGTGGTGATTGTGTTCTACATGCTGCGTGGCTGCCTGAGCTTCCGCGCGGCCATGCGCTGCATCCCCGAGGGCTTTGTGGCCATGGTGCCTGCCATTTTGATTCTGACCCTGGCAACTTCGCTGAAAAATGTGACCACGGCGCTGGAAGCCCGCGAATTCATCGCCATGCTGGTGCAGAATTCCGCTTCCGGCCTTCTGAACTTCCTTCCGGCGGTTATCTTCGTGGTAGCAGGTGTGCTGGCGTTCTCCACCGGTACCTCCTGGGCCACGTTTGGTATCCTCATCCCCATTATTGTGGCTACCTTCGATCCCACCAGCCCGCTCATGTACATCGGCATGTCTGCCTGCCTTGCCGGCGCAGTGGCTGGTGACCATTGCTCCCCGATTTCTGATACAACCATCATGTCCAGCGCCGGTGCGCAGTGCGACCACCTGAGCCATGTCTCCACCCAGCTGCCGTATGTGATTACGGTGTCTGCAGTGTCGTTTGTAGGCTTCCTGCTGGCCGGCTTCATCCAGAACTGGTTCATCGTGTTCCCGGTGGTGCTGGTTGCCCTCTGGGTGGTGCTTTGTGTGATGAAGAAGCGCCATGCGAAGCTGCACCCTGAGGAGGATTAATAAGCGGGAATTTCTATTTAGCCCGAATGATGCCATTCATTGGCTAAATTGTGATTTTATCGGCGAGCAAAGCGAGCGGAATTCTTAGCCCACGGTAGTGGGCGACAGATGTTAGGCAGGTGCAAGCGTGCGTCAGCACGCGCAGCGCCTGCTCCAACAAAAAAACAAACCTAAACCCGTGATAACGGGTGACAGAAAACGA
>JAFZGH010000232.1 GCA_017555465.1 Akkermansia sp.
ATTTGCGCGGCTTTTCCAGCGCGTTGGAGCCCAGACCGCCGGACATGGTGCGCCCCCCGCTCTGGTTGGCATTGTAGCCGCGGGCCAGGCGGGTGAGGGAATCCAGCATGATGATGACGTCGTGCCCCTGTTCCACCAGTCGGCGGGCGCGTTCCAGAATCAGGTCGCTGAGCTGCGCATGGCGGCGAGAGGGTTCGTCAAAGGTGCTGGCGTATACCGGCACATCCACTGTATCTTCAAAATCCGTCACTTCCTCCGGGCGTTCGTCCAGCAGCAGCACCAGCAGGTCGCTCTTCGGATAATTCGCGCGCAGGCTCCTGGCCATGGTCTTGAGCAGCACCGTCTTGCCGCCGCGCGGCGGTGCCACCACCAGGGCTCGCTGCCCCATACCCAGCGGGGTAATCAGATCCAGCACACGCATGGCCGGGCTCTTGATATCCGGGTTTTCCAGGATGAGTCGTTCAGTCGGAATCAGCGGGGTCAGGCGGTCAAAGGGCTTCGGCTGGGTGTATTCTGCCACCGGGGAGCCCTCGATTTCCAGCACTTCACCAACCATCAGGTTGCGTTCGTTCTTGCCCTGCGCGGCGCGGAGCTTCACTTTCACCATGTTGCCGGGGCGCAGCTCGTATTTGCGGATGATATCCTGCGGCAGGCGCGGGTCATCATCCCCCGGGCGGAAACTGCGGGCAGCATCGCGCACAAAGACCATGTTGTCCTTGCCGAACTCCAGCACACCGCTCACCATCACCTGGCTGCCCTCAGCCAGATACGTGCGGGCCAGCTCGGCCACCAGCTGCGGGCGGGGCAGGGATTCCGTGCCGCGGCGGGCGGCCGTGGTGGCTATGCGCTGCAGCTCGTTGAGCGGCAGGGCGCGCAACTCGTTCAGATTGATGACCACCGAGCGGGCATGCATGGCTTTGGCTTCGGCGGCCAGTTCCGTGTTGTAGAATAGCACCACCTGCTGGCGCAGCCATTCCGGCGACCCCTCATTCCAGAACACCAGGTTGGCGCGGTCAATCTTGGCCTGCGTGGGCATCTGCGCTGCTAGCATGGCCTCTGCCTGCGGGCGGTCAAAACCATCGCGGCTCGCCATGCGGGCAATCTGCGTCTCAGGCGTCACCGCCACCACGCACACAAAATCGGCCCCGAACTCCACCGGGCTTTCAAAATACAGCGGAATATCCACCAGGAAGGTGTGTACATCGCCCCGCTGGCGGGCGGCCACCTGCGCATCCAGACACAGCTGCGCCAGCTTCGGGTGCACTACGTTGTTGAGCTTATCGCGGCCCTCCGGGTCGTTCTGCACGATGTTGCGCAGGAAATCCTTGTTCACGCGGCCATCATCGCACAGCGCCTCCGGGCCGAATGCCGTCACCAGGTCACGCGACAACTTGCCTGCCTGCTGCAGCTCAGCCACGGCGGCATCACAATCGAACACTTCCACACCTTCGCCGCCCAGTTCACGCAGCAGCTCTACCACGGTAGACTTGCCGGAGGCTATTCCCCCCGTTACAACAATAACTTTCACGCGCGCATTCTAGCACACTATGTTTCGTGCATCAAGTGTAATTCGCGTGCTGTTTAAGCATGTTGCTGTAAAAAACTCACGAGCTTCGCACGATACTTACCGCCAGTGAAAAAAAGTTGCCCCGCCGGGTACACGGCTTCCCGGCGGGGCGCTCTGCTGCCATACACGGGGCAACAGCACAACGATTGATTTTTTATCAGAAGGAGAAGACGGACTGCACACCCCAGATGCTTTCGCTGCTGGCGCTGCGGTAGGCCGGGTTCTGGATGAACTGGTAGTGCGGCATGATGCTCAGATAATCATTAACCTGAAGGTTGTAGACCAGCTCGATTACCTGTTCGTGCCTGTGGCCGGGGCGGCCGCTTTCCTCATCGATATAGGCGGGGGATTCCTCGTTGTTGCGGGCGCCTTTGAAAATGCCGTAGGAAATGCCCAGGAAATCGTCCTCTCTACCGGGAATGAGTTTCAGGTGGGTGCCCATGCTCAGTTCGCTGGCATTGCCAAGCTCATCGTAACGGGCAATGCCGGTGCGGGCATAGACGGTGCAGGCATCGCACAGGGTGTATTCGATGCTGGCGGCCACGCCCCAGTTGCGGTCATCGGCCTCGTCCTCGTTATCAATGCTCTGGTAGAACGGGGTGAGGCGGAAGGTGGCATCGCCATCGGCAAAGGTGTGACCCCATTCGCCCACGAGCACATAGCCATGGCCATCGTTCCACTTGAGCGGGTTGCTGCGGTAGGTGGAATCGGTGCGGGAGAGGGCACCCATCACATAATCTGCGGGGGTGAGTTCCCGCTGGTAGACCATGCCCAGGTTCGCATCTGTCAGCGGCACAATGGTGGTGTTGATGAACACGTTGTTGGCAAAGGAGGAGAACGAGTCATTGGCAATGCTTACGCAGTCGAAATAGTTGTACAGATTCACCATGCCGCCGATAATGCAGCTGCGCTTGTTGTTGAAGTAGTGCATGATGGCCAGCTCCGGGAGCACGGCATCTGCCGTGCCGTATATGTCGAAATGCGGGTAGGCCACATTGCCGAATCCGTCGGCAAACAGGGAGCTTTTCTTAGCTGAGCGGCCATCCAGCGCCCAGGAGCCGGAAAGCTCCGCTCGCAGCCAGGTGCCACCGTTCACTTCATCCTGGATGAGGCGCTGGTTCAGCGCGGCATGCAGCAGGAAGAAATGGTTGTGCAGGTTGGTGCCGGAGATAGCCTTATGCGGCTGCCAGTATGCATAGGCGGCGTCTACGTACCATTCGGTGCCGTAGCGCTCATGTGCCTTGATTTTATAG
>JAFZGH010000233.1 GCA_017555465.1 Akkermansia sp.
CTCCAGCCAGATGGGCACAATCGAAAATGAATCCTCCGCCGGGAACAGCTCCGCCACTTCCGGCTCCATGAGATACACCCCGGCAAACTGATGCGTGCCCGGATTCACCCCCAGCGCATGGCGCATATCCGTCACCGCCCCAGTAGATTCATCGAACCCCACATTGCGTTTGCCATCCACACTGCGCAGTGCCAGCGTCACCAGATTCCCGCGGCGTTTGTGCTCTGCCAGCAGCTCCACCACGGGAATATCCGTCAGGATATCCCCATTATGCACCAGCAGCGGCTCACCAGGCTTCACCCAGGGCATGATTTTCTTCACGCCGCCGCCGGAATCGAGCGGGGTCGCTTCCTCGCTGAAACTCACCGGGCAACCGCGGTACTGAGGCTCCGGGAACGCGCGCTCCCACATGAGCGGCAGGCAGGAGATATTCACCATAAACTCCGACACACCGCAGCGCAGGTAGTGGTCCATAGTATGGTGAATCAGCGGCTTCTGAAACACCGGCATCAGCGGTTTCGGAAGAATGTGCGTGAGCGGCGCCAGACGCGTGCCGAGTCCGGCCCCCAGAATGAATGCTTGCATAATTTACCAGAGATGAGGAAGATTCAACTTTATCGCGCAGATACCCATGATAAGATTCGCCACCGCATGCATCACCACCACCGGGGTGAGCCGCTTCGTGTACACCACCAGCCCGTATGCCAGGCTGCCATACACCAGAGCCCCGGCATAATCCACCGGACGATGCACCAGCATGAACGCCAGCGTCACCACCGCATACGCCAACCAGCTCCCCTGCCCCAGCGGCACCGATTGCGGAAAATCCCGGTTCACGCACCAGCGCATCAGATACCCGCGCCAGAAAAACTCCTCCACCAGCGCCACGATAACCACCGCCCGGGCAAAGCGGAACACATATTCCACCCACACCGCCAGCGCATTCCCGCCAAAAACCGCTGCCGGATCAAACCCGGGCTCCGCCGGAATCCACCCGGTCACATACGGCACCAGCCAGAAACCGATACCCACCACGCCCGCCAGCGCTCCCAGCAGACACGGGCACAACTTCCAGTCCCACTCCACCGAGCGGCGCACATGCCACAGATACCCGCCGCAAACCAGCACCTGCAGCGGGTAAACCCACATCTCCGGCGCGCGCCGCCACCACCCCACACTCGGGTGATCCCATTTCCAGCTTCCCTCCACTCCCCACAGCAGCAGGTTCAGCGAAAGGAACAGGACAAATGGCACAACGTAAGTGCGAAACAGTTTTTGCTCAGACATGCAAAATTACGAATTACGAATTACGAATTACGAATTAAAATTTCACGCGGGCTTACGCCCGCCGGATTTTTTCATATTCCGTCGTTTCGTAACTATTGAAGTTGTTATAATCGCTGTCAGTTCATTTGCCTCCTTCACCAGAGGCTCCACTTTGTATCGCTTTACCAATTCGCACGCGGCAAGCATATCCATCCAGAAATCAGATTCATCTGACTCCTCCTCGCAGATTTTCAGCTTATTAAGGTAATCCTTGTCGGACTTCGCGCGGAGCGCCGCCCTGTAATTGGCAGCTACCGAAGTAGCACAGCGGAACAGTTGGTCACGCATATGCCACGACTCTGGAGAATTGGGCAATGAACTGCACAGCTTGAACACGCGCAACGCAAACGCCCGCGTACGCTCCACCATATCAGCCCCGAAACCAGAGAAAACCGTCATACCGCCCCATCAATTCGTAATTCGTAATTCGTAATTCGTAATTCGTAATTCGTAATTCGTAATTCGTAATTCGTAATTCGTAATTTCTGCGAATCACTTCAGTGATTCGCAGAAACGTGCCATTTTATCGCAGGCCCGTTCGAGCAGGTTCTGAGCCGTAGCATAGCAGCAGCGCAGGTAGCCCTCACCGCAGGCACCGAACGCCGTGCCGGGCACGGCAGCCACCTTCTGTTCCTTCAGCAGGCGCAGCGCAAAATCCTTGGAGCTGAGGCCAAAGCGCTTGATACTCGGGAAGGTGTAGAACGCACCGCCGGGCAGATGACAATCCATCCCCATCTCATTGAAACGCCCCACAATGTAATCGCGGCGCTTGTGGTAGCTGTCGCGCATCTCCAGCATCGCCTCCACACCATTCTGCAGAGCCTCGATACCCGCCTCCTGCGAAGTAATCGTCGGGCAGATCATCGTGTAGGAATGCACCTTCATCATCTGCTCAATCAGCTCC
>JAFZGH010000030.1 GCA_017555465.1 Akkermansia sp.
CCTTCATCTGCTCTTTTCCGATAGTGTCGAGAATGTTCATCTTGTCTCCTTCTTGTGTTGTGTAAATGTTCAGTGAGCCTCCCGGCTCGGGTGGGTGCGACAGTCTACACGATTTTTGGATTCTTGGCAACCCAAATTTCACAAATTTGCGCATTTTTTTGAATTTAGCTGCCAAAAGTGGTGAAAATCAGGCAGTAATGGGGGTAGGGGCGTAGTTCCGGGTTGACAATCAGGGCAGGGTGGTATATAACGCGCGCACAATTTAACCACATCGACGACCATGCCCGCCCGCAAGAAATCCATCAAACGCAAGGTCCGTAACTGGACAGCCGCCGATTCCTCCGAACTTTACGGGGTGGAGAACTGGAGTAACGACTATTTCAGCGTGTCCCGCGCGGGCGAGGTGAATGTGCACCTGGTGGATACCGATGGCAGCACGAAGGAGGTGAGCCTGCCCGGCATCATGAAGGGACTGGAGGAGCGCGGCACGAATGTACCGGTGCTGCTGCGTTTCCGTGACCTGCTGCATGCGCGTATTGATGAGCTGAACAAGAGCTTTGCCAAGGCCATCAAGGCCGCCGGGTATACGGGCAAGTATCGCGGCGTGTACCCCATCAAGGTGAACCAGCAGCGCATGGTGGTGGAAGAGGTGGTGGCGCATGGCCAGCGCTACCACTACGGGCTGGAGGCTGGCTCCAAGCCGGAGTTGATTGCCGCCATGGCCTACATGCGCGATGCGGAATCCTTCCTGATGTGCAACGGGTATAAGGATGATGAGTTCATCGACCTGGCGCTCATGGGGATGCGCATGGGCATGAAGATCTGCCTGATTCTGGAGATGCCCAATGAGCTGCCGGCCATTCTGCGCCGCGCGGAGGCGCTGGGGGTGGAGCCGATTCTGGGCGTGCGCGTGCGCCTGGCTTCCAAGGGCTCCGGCCATTGGAGTGAGTCTGCCGGTGATAAATCGGTGTTTGGTCTGAATGCCGCCCAGGTCATTGATGTGGTGGATACGCTGAAGGCCGCAGGCAAGCTGCATTGCCTCAAGGCGCTGCACTACCACCAGGGGAGCCAGATTTCCAACGTGACCGTGATTCGCGATGGCCTCACAGAAGCCTGCCGCATCTACATCGATCTGGTGAAGGAGGGTGCCCCCATGGGCACGCTGGATATGGGCGGCGGCCTGGCGGTGGACTATGACGGCTCCAAGACGAATTTCCATTCCTCCTGTAACTATTCGATTGAAGAATACGCGCGCGACATCGTGGAGGTGGTGGGCGAGCTGTGCACCAAGCACGGTGTGGAGCACCCGACCCTGGTCACGGAGTCCGGCCGCGCGGTGTCGGCCTACCATGCCGTGCTGGTGTTCAACGTGCTGGACGTGACCAGCGCTCCCGGCAGCGAGGCTCAGCCGCCCGCTCTGCCGGAGAATGCAAATGATATTCTGCTGGCGCTGGATGAAACGCACCGCATGCTCACGCGCAAGAATATCCAGGAGTGCTACAATGACGCCATCTACTACCGCGACCAGCTGCGCGCCATGTTCCACCACGGCAATGCCACGCTGCGCGAGCGTGGCGTGGGCGAGGCCATCTACTGGCACATCATGGGGCTGATTTCCCGCCGCATTGCAGAGATGAGCGAGATTCCCGAGGATTTGAAGGAGGTGTCCGACAACATGGTGGACTATTACTACTCCAATTTCTCCGTGTTCCAGAGCCTGCCTGATTCCTGGGCCATTGACCAGCTCTTCCCGGTGATGCCGATTCAGCGCCTTTGCGAGCGTCCCACGCAGAAGGCGGTGCTGGTGGACATCACCTGCGACTGCGATGGCAAGGTAGACCACTTCATTGACCGTGAGGACGTGGCCAAATCCCTGCCGCTGCATGAGGTAGACTCCAAGGAGAATTATTACGTGGCTATCTTCATGGTGGGTGCGTACCAGGAAACCCTGGGCGATCTGCACAACCTGCTGGGTGATACCAACGTGGTGAGCGTGCACCTGGAAAACGGCCGCCCGGTGTTCACGCACGAGGAAGAGGGCGACAGCGTGGCCGATGTGCTTTCCTATGTGAAGTACGATGCCAAGGATCTGGTGGCCAAGTTCCGTGCCCTTGCCGAGCGCGGCGTGGAGAACGGCCTCATTTCCCCCCG
>JAFZGH010000234.1 GCA_017555465.1 Akkermansia sp.
GGCGGTGCAGATGTTGGAGGTAGCCTTTTCGCGGCGGATGTGCTGCTCGCGGGTCTGGAGGGCCAGGCGGTAGGCGGGCTTGCCGTCCTTATCCACAGAGAGGCCGATGTAGCGGCCGGGCAGCTTACGCTTGAGGGCGTCTGTGCAGGCCATGTAGGCAGCGGCGGGGCCGCCGTAGCCCATGGGGATACCGAAGCGCTGGGTGGTGCCCACGCAGACATCAGCACCAAAAGCACCCGGTTCCTTCAGCACGGTGAGGGCCAGCAGATCGGCCGCCACCACGCAAAGCACCTTGGCGGCGTGGCACTTGGCAAAGAACTCAGTATAATCCTCGATGCTGCCGACGTTGTCCGGGTACTGCACGAGCACACCGGCGAGGGTCGGGATGGAGGCGGGGTCGAAGCTCTTCCAGTCGCCCACAATCAGGTTCACGCCGGTGGTCTCGCAACGGGTGCGGATTACGTCGATGGTCTGCGGGAAGCAGGTGTCTGCCACAAAGAAGGTGTCGCTCTTGCGCTTGGAGTCGATGCAGAGATGCACGGCCTCGGCTGCAGCCGTACCTTCGTCCAGCATGGAGGCATTGGCAATGGGCAGACCGGTAAGCCCGGCAATCATGGTCTGGTAGTTCATGAGCATCTCCAGTCGGCCCTGGGCGATTTCCGGCTGGTAGGGGGTGTAGGCGGTGTACCAGCCCGGGTTCTCATACACATTGCGCTGGATGACAGCGGGCATATAGGTGCCGTAATAACCCTGGCCGATAAGGCTGTGTACGGGCTTGTTGGCGGAAAGCACCTCGCGCAGGGCATCCAGGGCCTCCTGCTCTGCCATGGGGGCGGGCAGGTCGAGCGGGGCTTTCAGGCGGATATCAGCCGGCACGATGGTGTCGGTCATTTCATCCAGGCTGGAGAAACCGATGACCTGGAGCATTTCCTGCAGCTCGGCACCAGTGGAACCCAGGTGGCGGGGAGCAAAGGGAGTCTGTGCGGTAATCATGATTTTTTCTTTCGCTATGATATCAGAAAACAGAAAAGGCCGCATCCCTGCTGTGAGGAATGCGGCCTGAAATCGCTTTACTTGCAGAATTCCTCGTAAGCGGCGGCGTCCATCAGCTCGTCCAGCTCGGAGGGGTCATCAAGCTTGATCTTGCAGATCCAGCCAGCGCCGATGGCATCGGAGTTCACAGTGCCGGGCTCGGCATCCAGGGCTTCGTTCACCTCTACCACTTCGCCGGAAACCGGGGTGTACACATCGGAGGCGGCCTTCACGGATTCCACCACGGCGATGCTGTCGCCCTTGGAGAAGGTGTCGCCCACGGAGGGGAGGTCAACGTACACCACATCACCCAGTTCGGACTGGGCGTGGTCGGTGATGCCGAGGGTCACGATGCCGTCAACAACGGGGCTGATCCACTCGTGCTCTTCAGAGTACTTGTATTCTACGGGATTGCTCATAGTATGCTAATGGGGGGATTGAGATTTACTTTTTAAGGAAGGGTTTCTTGACGATGATGGCGGGAACGGCCTTGTTGCGGACAATGATGTTCACCTCAGTACCGACCTTGCCGAGGGCGGCGGGAACATAGGCCATGCCGATGCCCTTGCCCAGTGAGGGAGAAAGAACGCCGCTGCACAGCTCGCCCAGGGGCGTGCCGTCCGGCAGCTGCACTTCGTAACCGTGGCGGGGCGGTGCACCCTTGCCGGTGTATTCAATGGCCACCAGGGCGGTGGGGCGGCCCTCTGCCTTCTGGGCGCGAAGCACATCCACACCGATGAATTCCTTGGTCAGGTCGCAGCACCAGGAGAGGCCGGCTTCAAGCGGGGTCTTCTCCGGGGAGAGGTCGCTGCCGTTCAGAGAGTAGCACATTTCGAGGCGCAGGCTGTCGCGGGCACCCAGGCCGCAGGGCTTGGCGCCGCATTCCATGACCTTCTCGAACCACTTGACGCCCTGCTCTGCCGGGCAGAAGAATTCGTAGCCGTTTTCGCCGGTGTAACCGGTGCGGCACACCACCACGGCATCGCCGTCGCATTCAAACATGAGGATACCGTTGCGCACGGGAAGCTGCACACCGGGGCAAAGCTTGGCGAACACCTCCTCGCAGGCGGGGCCCTGCACTGCCAGGCCCACATACTCCGCGCTCTTGTTCACCAGGGAAATACCCTCAGGCTTGTGAGCGGTAAGCCAGGCGTAGTCCTCATCAATCATGGAGGCATTCACCACCACAAAGAAGTTATCCTTGCCCAGCTGGTAGATGATGAGGTCATCAATGACGCCGCCCTTTTCGTTCAGCATGATGGAGTACTGGCCCATGCCGTCCACCAGTTTGTTCAGATTGTTGGTGAACATGGAGTTAAGCCACTCCGTAGTCCCCTCACCGCTGACCAGGAACTGGCCCATGTGGGAGATATCAAACACACCGCAGGCGCTGCGCACGGTGTTGTGCTCATCAATAATACCCGTGTACTGCACAGGCATGTTCCACCCTGCAAAGGGTACCATCTTGGCTCCGAGAGCCACGTGCTTATCACACAAAGGCGTGCACTTGATAGATTCGGCGTTCATACTATCCCGCATTGTACTCCCCCGGAAAAATCGCGTCAAGCATCCATCCTGACAGATGACCCACTTTTCCGGAATAATGACACAACAGCCGTTTCTTTTGTGACAATTTCGCCAGATTAGGGAATTTTCTTGTAATTGCCATGCCGAAATGGTAGAGTCAACTTAACTCTATATGGACACGACATACTACGTGATTTACGGTATGCTTCTGCTGCTGTCAGTCTTCGGTCTGGTGGTAGGCGTAAGCAATGACGCATGCAACTTCCTGAATTCCTCCATCGGCAGCAAATCCGGCACCTACACGGGCGCAGTAGCCGTGGCCGCCATCGGTGTGCTGCTGGGTGCCTCATTCTCCAGCGGCATGATGGAGATTGCCCGCAGTGGTGTATTCATCCCGAGCATGTTCAGCTTCCATGAAGTAATGCTGCTTTTCCTGGCAGTCATGGTGGCTAATGTGATTCTGCTGGACATTTTCAACACACTGGGTCTGCCCACTTCCACCACGGTTTCCCTCATCTTCGCCTTGTTGGGCTCTGCCCTCGGCATGGCCTACTTCAACATCGGAGACGGCCCCGGTTCCCTGGCAGACTACATCAACACCGATAAGGTATTCTTCATCGTCTCCGGCATTTTCTGCTCGGTGGCCATTGCCTTTACGGTGGGTACAGTAGTCATGTGGTTCTCCCGCCTGCTCTACACCTTCCACTACCAGCGCATGTACCGCCTCATCGGCCCGTTATGGTGCGGCTTCGCCTTCACCGCCATCACCTACTTTGCCGTGTTCAAGGGGCTCAAGACCAGCCCGGTCATGAAGGGCGAATTCATGGATATGGTGGATGCCAACCTGGGTCTGGCCATTGCCATCGCCTTTGTGGGCTGGACCATCATCGCAGCCGTGCTGCAATACGGACTCAGGATTAACACGCTGCGCATCACCGTACTCGCCGGCACTGGCGCACTGGCTCTCGCCTTCGCCGGTAACGACCTGGTGAACTTCATCGGCGTGTTCATGGCCTCCCAGACCTCCATGGAACTGGCGGAGGCACACCTGGCCGCCGGTGGCGACCTGGCCACCTTCAAGATGGGTGGCCTGGCCGATGTGCAGCAGCAGGTGAACATGCTCTGGCTGGTGGCTGCCGGTCTGGTCATGGTCACCACGCTCTTCTTCTCCAAGAAAGCCCGCAAGGTAACGGAAACCGAGCTCAAGCTCTCCTCTGCCAACACCGGCAAGGAACGCTTCGGTTCCTGCAGCGCCGCCCGCACCATGGTGCGTTACACGCTCAACACCAAGCGATTCTTCGAACGCATCACCCCCATGAGCGTTCAGAACTTCATCTCCAGGCGCTTTGCTCCGCTGGCCCCGGAGGAAGAAACAGGCGCCATTTATGACCAGGTGCGCGGCTCCGTGAACCTCACCGTCTCTGCCCTGCTCATCTCCGTGGCCACCAACCTGCAGCTGCCTCTTTCCACCACCTACGTAACCTTCATGGTGGCCATGGGCTCCTCCCTGGCAGACCGTGCCTGGGGACGCGACAGCGCTGTGTACCGCATCACCGGCGTACTCACCGTCATCGGCGGCTGGTTCCTCACCGCCCTGGCAGCCAGTCTTGCCGCCTTTGTGGTGGCCATCGTCATGGCCTACGGCGGTTTCTGGGGCATGGTGACCATGCTGGTCATAGCCGGCGCCATCCTCATCAAATCCACCTTCTTCACCAACAGCGCCAAAGAGGAAATCCGGCTCATCAACATGCACAGCGATGCCGCCGTCAAGGATTTCGGCAAGGCTGCCAGCGGACGCCTCGGCCGCATGGTCGGCATCTATAACGCCATGGTCAAAGCCCTGCTGGATGAAGACCGCGAAGCCCTGAAGCGCCTGCGCAAGAAGAGCCGCACCCTGAAGCGCGACCTCGAAGTGCTGCGCGAAAACGAAGTGCTGCCCACCCTGCGCACCCTGCCCAAGGAACTGGCAGACCGCGGCCAGCTGGTGTTCCGCATCACGGAAATCTCGCTCAACACCTGCGAGCGCCTGCTCACCCTGGTGAAGGCAAGCTACAACCACATCGACAACAACCACCAGGGGCTCAGCAAGGAACAGGGCGATGACCTGCTCGCCCTCACCAACAAGATTGGCCGCTTCTACCCGGATCTGACCGACATGCTCAAGGCTGGCAACTTTGCCGGCATTGACGCCCTGCTGGAAGACCGAGACCAGCTCAGCGAGGACTTTGCCGACTGCATTACCCGCCATCTCATGCACAACACCACGGATGAAAGCGGCATGCGCAACGGCATTCTTTACCTGACCCTGCTCAACGAAACGCGAGCCATGATCAGCCATGCCTTCGCCCTCATCGAGCGAGTCAAGGAAGTATACGAAGATTAAAATCTCACGTTCCTTTTCCCTCCGATGCTCCGGCATCGGAGGGCTTTTTTGTTTAAAGAGCCGAATATGCTTGTATTTCCAACAAAATCCTGCATAATAAGACCATGCTTCGGTTGGAACATTTTCTTGGCAAAGGCGCAACCCGTCTCTGTTTCTACCATCCTGAAACGCCGGATAAATGCGTCAAAGTAGCCATGCGGCACAAAAACATTCCGCAGCTGCAACAGGAGCTGGAGGCAGTAAAAGCGTGTCGCTCCGCTTTGAATACCTACCTGCCCACCTATCATGATGAGCTTGTAGAAACATCTTTGGGGCCGGGCATTGTATGTGAGATTATAAAAGATGACAATGGCCAGGTGTCGCCTTCCCTCAACGGATTCGTCAGAACAAACCGCCTGAACAAACGCATGGTGGCGCAAATCGCCATCTTTGCCAAAAACATTCTGGAAAACAGGATTCCTCTGTACGATTTCAATCCGGAAAACTTCGTTATTCAGCAGAAAAACGGCCGATATATACTGCGCTTTACCGATCTCAAAACTTACAATCGATACAAACCGTGGACATACCTCGGACTGGAACGCCTTATCCCGGCCATTTCTATGCATATCGTCCAACGCCGTCTCAGACGCCTCATGGCATGGGCTGAAAGCCATGCTGAAAAATAACATCCAATTTTTATTCCCGCAACATCATGAACGAAATTCATCTTATCGACTGTACCGACCTCAAGAATTTCTTGCACAAGCATTTTCCAATCATTGACATTCCTCTCAAGGAAGAGGAGCATGCAGATTTCATCCTGAGCGATACATTCACTCCACACATCGACTATTTCAAAGGAGTCCGCATCCTCTATACAGGCGAAAACCACCCCATTGACCTGAATCGGTTTGATTATTGCCTGACCCACGAATTCCGGGAAGATGACCGCTGCCACCGCTTCCCCTACTGGATGCTGCATTGCCTGATTCACTTCCCGAAATTTCAACAGCCGCTGCTTACCCCCCGCTCCATCACAGCAGAAGAGCTGGTGGCCCAGCAACGTGACTTCTGCGCGTTTGTATGTCGCAACCCCAAGGGAAAAGAGCGCAATTCCATGGTACGCCATCTCAATCAGCAACGCAAAGTAAGCTGCGGCGGCCCATTCATGAATAACATTGGCTACCTTGTTCCCAAGGGATATGACGCCAAGCAGCAATTCCTCAGCAAACACTATTTCACAGTCGCGTACGAAAACGAATCAGCCCCAGGCTATCAGACAGAAAAGATTGTTGATGCCTTTCTGGCTAACAGCATTCCCATTTACTGGGGCAGCAAACGGGTCGCAGAGGAATTCAACCCCAAAGCCTATATCAACGCTCACGACTTCCGCTCCGAAAAAGCACTCATCGGGCACATTATGGAGCTGTTGAAATCACCGGAAGAAATGGCCGCCATGCTCAGTCAGCCCGTGCTGCAGGATCCGGATGTATTTAAAAAGGCAGAACAAGAACTCATCGACTTCTTTGCCCGTATCTTCGAGCGCGGTCCGGGCGCGATCCAACGCACCCCCATGCAGAGATTCCTAGGTGTAGCATCCCGTTATTACGGGCATGGATTGTTCCGCACCATCCGCTACACTATTCGCCGCATGAAAGGAGAATACAAGTAAAGCGGCACATCCCCCCCCAAAAAAAGCAACTGCCGGCAATCCGGCAGTTGCTTTTTTATTACAAACGAGATTCAGAAGAATCATTAAATGAAAGTGCGGATAACCGCCTTATCGCGCAGGCGCTCCACCCACTGGCGGTAGCGGCGCTCGCTCTGCTTACGACGCACGGCATCATCCACCTTCTGCTTTATTTCAGGATTGCTCAGAGCAGGAGCCGCCGCCAGATTCTTGTTGTGCACCTTCACGATAGTGAAACCGGCAGGATCCAGCAGCGGGCCGACCAGCTGACCGGGCTGCGCAGCAAACACCACATTGGCAAACTCCACAGCCAGTTCATTACGCTGCAGCGTGGGCCACTTGCCGCCCTCCTCAGCATGAGCATCGCGGGAATACTGCTTCGCTGCGTCAGCAAATGAAATCTTGCCTTTTTCAATATCCTCGCGCAGGCGGGTGGCCAGTTTATAACGGTCCTCCGGGGTCATCATAGGGTCATCCGGGTCCATGGCAGGAATGAAAATTTTGCTATATGAAATCCGATCCTTCATGATATCTCGGTACTCGGAGCTGGTAGCCTTGTACTCCTCCTGAATTTCATCAGGAGTGGGCGGAATACCGCGTTCATAACGCATACCACGCATAGCCGAAACAGTAATTTCCTTCCTCACGGATTCGCGGTACTCCGTATAGTTCATACCGCTCTTACGCAGGTTATCAAGGAACTGGCTGCGGTCACCGTTATACATCAGCAGAATGCGGCGGTTAATTTCGTCCTCCACCTGGTCTTCCTTAATGGAAAAGCCCTTGGTTGAGAAATCGCTCAACACCAGTTCTCGTTCAATCAGGTCATTAAGCACGGCCTTCTTGGCGGCCACCAGTTCGGAATTAAAACGAGGGCCCTGGCGGGGATACAGCAGCATCAGCTCGCGGAAATAAGGGGCAAGACGCGCACGCACCTCACTGGAGGTAATGGGACGACCATTCACCGTGGCAGCAATACGATTCACCACAGCAGCTTTTGGTGCCGCCTGAGAGATTCCTACAGTCAGCAAAGCCAGCACCAGAACAGCAAAACGGCTTACAAGTTTCATATGGTGGCAGTATAATGCAAGAATCAGTCCGTTGCAACATTCTTCTTTGTCACATCATGATTTTATGCTCGCCTAAGCTTGCCACGCGTGCTAGAATGGCAGAGTTAAACAATCTCATACTTACCCCCGTTATGGCCATCAAATTGTTCATTCCCGGTCCTACCGTCGTCTCTGAGGATATTCTCAAGGAAATGTCTCTGCCGATGATTGCCCACCGCTCCAAGAAGGCATCAGAAATCCAGAAGCGCATTTCGGACAACATGCAGAAAATCCTCTTCACCGAGAACCGCATCCTGCTCTCCACCTCCTCCGGTTCCGGCCTCATGGAAGGCGCCATCCGCTCCTGCACTGCCAAGCGCGCCGCGGTGTTCTCCATTGGCGCATTCGGTGACAAGTGGTACAAGATGGCCAAGACCAATGGCATTCCCGCTGACAAGTTCGACAGCGTAATGGGCGAACCCACCACCGCAGAAATGGTGGATGCGGCCCTTTCCACCGGCAAATACGACCTCCTCACCGTGACCCACAACGAAACCTCCTCCGGCATCCAGAACCCGGTCGAGGAAATTGCCGAGGTCATGAAGAAGTACCCGGACGTCGTCTGGTGCGTGGACGCCGTTTCCTCTGCCGCCGGTTCCAAGATTGAAACCGACAAACTGGGCATCGACGTGCTCATCACCTCCACCCAGAAAGCCCTTGCCCTGCCCCCCGGCCTCGCCATCTGCGCCATGAGCAAGAAAGCCTACGACCGCACCGCAGAGGTGGAAAACCGTGGTCTGTACTTCGACCTGCGTACCATCTGGGACTTCATCGACAAGAAGAACTACCAGTACACCTCCACCCCCTGCCTCTCCCTCATGTATGCGCTCGACAAGCAGCTCCAGCACATCGTGGAAGTCGAAGGCATCGAAAACCGCTTTGCCCGCCACGAGGAACTGGCCGCATACACCCGCGCCTGGGCCGATGAGCACTTTGCCGTCTACCCCAACCGCAAGTACCTCTCCAAGACCCTCACCGTCATCGACTCCCGTCCCAAAGGCAGCGACGAGATGATTTCCATCCCCGAACTGAACGCCTTCCTTGCCCCGCGCAACCTGCAGCTGGGCAACGGCTACGGCGGACTGAAGGACAAGACCTTCCGCATTGCCCACATGGGCGAGCTCCAGATGGAGGATATGAAGGAAATCACCGCTGCGGTGGAAGACTTCCTCAAGTCCAAGTAACCCCCTTCTCTCCAAATCAGAAAGCCAGGGGCGGGTGGTGCGCATGTGCCCCCGCCCCATTCATACCAGATACCCATATGAAAAACCCGCAATATATTCTCAACTACGACGTGATGTACTACGACACCGACTGTGGTGGCGTGGTGCACAACCTGGCCTACCTGCGCTGGATTGAAGAATGCCGCACCAAAATGGCACCGGAACTCGGCATCGACTTCATCGGCCTCATCCGCGAGAACCGCCA
>JAFZGH010000005.1 GCA_017555465.1 Akkermansia sp.
ATCGACCACGCCATGGTGAATTCCCTCTGTGGCACATTCAGCGATTTACAGGGACAAATGCTGGAAAATATGGTATTCCTGGCCTTGCGCCGCTGCACACCTGAGGTGTATTACTACAACACCAATGCCGGTCATGAGGTAGATTTCCTCGCCGTGCATCCCTACACCCATGAAAAACTGCTCGTCCAGGTATGCGCCCGCATGGATGCCCCGGAAACACGCCAGCGAGAGCTCCGCGCACTGGCAGAAGCCATGAAGGAAACCGGCCTGAACCGGGCAATCATCATCACCGAAACCGAAACCGGCACCATCGATACACCCCATGGGCAGATACAAATCATATCAGCTCCGGAATTCCTTTGCCAGCCCCAACCGGGTTTCACCGCATATCTGGATTAACCCAGAGGGAAAAGGAGGTTCTCCGTGGCTGGCTGTCCCCCGTTCACGAACGCCTATTCCTTTTTTTATGAAAACCGGAGGCATCTCATACACCCGGGGCATCATCTAACGGGCGGAACAGATACCCCACGCCCCGTTCAGTGGCAACGCATTCTGAATACATTCCCAGTTTGTGCCGCAAGCGTTTGATATGGGTATCCAGGGCGCGGGTCTGGGTAGTATCAGAGTGCCCCAGGACAGCATGCTGCAAATCGTAGCGATCCTGCACTTTACCAGCGCGTTCCATCAGGTAGGCCAGCAGCTTGAACTCGGCAGCCGTAAGTTCCAGGTTCTGCCCATTCAGAGAAGCCTGGTGGGTAATCTTATCAAGGCACAACTCCTTGTACTGAAGCATCACCCTGGAAGCACTGCTGTTCGCCCGGTGCAGGATATTGCGCACACGAAGCACAAGCTCCTTGCTGCTGAACGGCTTGGTCACATAATCATCCGCCCCGAGCCGCAACCCCTCCAGGCGGTCATCCAGCTCACCACGCGCCGTGAGAAACAAGGCCGGAATATTCCTGGTGGCCTCATGCGCCTTCATCTCCTGCAGAATCTCCATTCCATCCATTCCGGGCAGCATCATATCCAGAATCACGCAATCGGGCAAACTGCTGCGTATCTGCTCCCAGCCCTCGGTCCCATGGTGCACCAGCGTGCAATGCCAGCCCTGCCGTTCCAGATTATAGGCAACCAGGGCCGCGATATCTTCATCATCCTCAACTATAGTGATTTGTACAGGCATATTCTTACTCACCTTATTATACCCTTCCGGTGCAGGCATACAAGAAAACAAATGTGACTTAAAAGTCACATTTGCTGTGACTTTTGATTCACCATGGAAATCTTGAATTTTTACCAGCTGTGCGATTTACTGAAGATGTCAACCGGAACACAGGTTGGCACCAAACGAAAGAAAATACAATATGAAAAAGAATACCATCATGGCACTGGCCCTGGCCATCGGGGCCGCTCCGCTCTCCCAGGCATCTGATTTCAGCCTCGCCTCGCACATGAAGGATGCGTTCAAGGTGTTTGACGCCAAGCGCGATAATGCCCAGAACCCCTACCTGCAGGAACTGACCCTGAAAATGCGTGGTCAGTACCAGTGGGGTTATCTCAACCCCGCCGGTGGCGATGAGCGCGTGAAGGGCGACCGCAATGATAACAATGAATGGCGCCGTTTCCGTCTGGGTGCCCAGGCCAAGGTGCTGGATGACTTCACCATCAAGGGAGTCTGGAACATCGGCGGGCTCGACACGCGTAACAAATACAGCGACGGCCAATGGCATCGCTCCCGCAGCGAAGGTACGCTGGATGAATTGACCGTTTCCACCAGCATCAAGCCGGTCACGCTCACGGTTGGTAAGCACAAGCCCGCCTACATGGCAGAATACCGCACCTCCAGCGCCAAGCTGGTAACACTCGAACGCTCTGCCCTGGTGAACCAGCTCAAGGCCGAGAAGCTCTA
>JAFZGH010000235.1 GCA_017555465.1 Akkermansia sp.
CAAGTCCGACGGTATCATCCAGGTTTCCCTTGGTGGCGGCCAGTTCGCTTCCGGCACCGCCGTGAAGAGCTCCGCCATCGGCGCCATCGTGCTGGCTGAAGCCACCCACCGCCTTGCCGAGGAGTACAACGTGCTCGTGGCTCTGCACACCGACCACTGCCAGGCCGACAAGATCGACAGCTTCCTGCGCCCCCTCATCGCTGAATCCAAGCGCCGCGTAGAGGCTGGCCTCAAGCCCCTGTTCAACTCCCACATGCTCGATGCCTCTGCCCTGCCCATGGCTGAGAACCTCAAGATTTCCCAGCAGATGCTCAAGGAGTGCGCGGAAGTCGGCATCGTTCTCGAAATCGAGATCGGTGTTGTGGGTGGTGAAGAAGACGGCGTTGACAACGGCGACGCCCCCAACGAGAAGCTCTACACCTCCCCCGAGGACATGCTCCTCACCTACGAGACCCTCAACGGCATCGGCACCTTCATGCTGGCTGCCACCTTCGGCAACGTACACGGCGTGTACAAGCCGGGTGCAGTGAAGCTGGCTCCCAAGATTCTCCGCGACGGTCAGGAAGTAGTGAAGGCCAAGCACGGTGAAGACATGCTGCTCGTGTTCCACGGCGGCTCCGGCTCCGACCTGTGCGATATCCGCGAGGCTATCTCCTACGGCGTGGTGAAGATGAACATCGACACCGACACCCAGTACGCTTTCTCCAAACCCATCGTTCTGCACATGTGCCAGAACATCGATGGCATGCTCAAGGTTGACGGCGAAGTGGGCAACAAGAAGGTGTACGACCCCCGCTCCTACCTGAAGAAGGGCGAGCAGGGCATCTGCGAGCGCCTTCAGGTTGCTTGCGCTGACCTCATGTCCGAGGGCAAGACCCTCTTCGGTCAGATCTAAGCATCACCCCCATACCTATCTCCAGGCCCCCGCAGCAGCGGGGGCTTTTTTTGTTGCAGCCTTTCCAGATAAGCTTGACATTCAACTTCCGCGCGCGTAAGATACTGACCCGCACCATTTTCACACCGTGAGCAAGAACAACAAACAAGAACTCTGGACCTCCAACATCGGAGCCGTGCTTGCCGTGGCTGGCAGCGCCATCGGCTTCGGCAATTTCCTGCGCTTTCCCGGCCTCGCAGCGCAATACGGCGGCGGTGCCTTCATGATTGCCTATTTCACCGCCTTCCTGCTGCTCGGCATTCCGCTCAGCTGGGTAGAATGGGCCATCGGCCGTAAAGGCGGCGCCCTCGGCGCTCATTCCTCAGCCTCAGCCTTCTTTGTCCTTTCCCGCCACAGCAAGTGGAAATACATCGGCCTTGCAGGCGTGCTCACCCCGCTGGCCATCACCATGTACTACCTCGCCCTGGAGGGCTGGACACTCGGATACGCCTGGCACACTGCCGTAGGCAATCTGAATTTCCAGACCGGAGAGGAATACGGCAACTTCTTCGGCAACTTTGTGGGGCTCAGCGGTAACGGCAGCGTCTTCACCGGTGAGAGCAGCATGCTCATCTTCTTCGCCATTGCCGTCATCTGCAACTTCTGGCTCATCTACCGCGGTGTGAACAAGGGTATCGAATGGTTCTGCAAATGGAGCATGCCGGTACTGGTCATCACCGCCGTCATCATCCTGGTGCGCGTGCTCACCATGGGCACGCCCGATGCCACCCACCCGGAACGCAACGTGAATGAAGGCCTGGGCTACATGTGGAACCCGGACAAAGTCATGCTGGTGGCTGGGGAGAAAGAGGTAGATATGGTGCCGGCTTCCGCCACGCCGGAGGAAAAGAAAGCCCAGTTGGAACGCCTCATGAAGGAATACCCCGGGCAGGAAATCAAGGAAAAGCCCATCACCCTGCTGCAGGGGCTCATGAACCCGGATTTGTGGATTACCGCTGCCGGTCAGGTATTCTACTCCGTCTCCATCGGATTCGGTATCGTCTGTTCCTACGCCAGTTACGTAGACCGCCGCAAGGATATTGCGCTTTCCTCGCTCACTGCCAATGCCGCTAATGAAGTGGCAGAAGTAGGCCTGGCAGGCATGATGATTATCCCCGCCGCCGTGGCCCTGCTGGGTGTGGCTGCAGCCGCCGGCACCAGCACCTTCGGCCTGGGCTTCAACGTGCTGCCGCAGGTATTTGCCAGCATGCCCGGCGGTCAGATTTTCGGCACCCTGTTCTTCGGGCTGCTCTCCATTGCCGCCATCACCAGCGCCATTTCCATCCTGCAGCCCGCCGTGGCCTTCATTGAGGAATTCTGGCAGCTGCGCCGCATCCAGAGCGTCACGCTCATCGCCCTGCTGCTGATTGTCGGCTCCCTGCTGGTGGTCTGGTTCACGGGTGATGGCCTCATTGCCCTGGATACCCTGGACTTCTGGCTGGGCACCATGAGCCTCTACATCAGCTCTGCCACCTTCCTTATCGTCTTCCGCTTTGTGTGGGGCACCAACAAGGGTCTGGCCGAACTGCGCCGCGGCTCCTTCATGCGCATCCCGCGTTTTATCGCCTTCATCATCAACTGGGTAACGCCTGGCATCATGCTCTTCATCTTCGTAGCATGGCTGTACAAGAACCTGTTTGTGCAGCAGAGCTACCACATCACCAACCTGCTGGAGGGCAAGATGGGCGCCATCATCCCCCTGGCGTGGGTTGGCATTGTGCTGCTGTTCTTCTGCTTCGTGGCCCACACCTCCACCCGCTTCAGCTACCATAAGAAAGACGAGGAATAATCCCCCCCTTCCCTGCCATGTCCGACAAAACAGACCACTGGAAAAGCAACCTGGGCGTCATGCTGGCTGTAGCCGGCAGCGCCATCGGCTTTGGTAACTTCCTGCGCTTCCCCGGCCTCGCTGCCCAGTACGGCGGCGGCGCCTTTGTTGTCGCATACTTCTGCTGCTTCCTGCTGCTGGGGCTTCCCCTGTGCTGGGTAGAGTGGAGCATCGGCCGCGGCGGCGGCGTGCTCGGCGGCCACAGCCCCGCCTCGGTTTTCCAGCTGCTTTCCCGCAAACCGCTCTGGAAATACCTGGGCATTCTGGGCATCCTGGCGGGTCTCAGCATCAACGTATACTATGTGTACATGGAAGGCTGGACCATTGCCTACGCCTGGAACACCATGCTGGGCAACCTTAATTTAGACACCCCTCAACAGTACGGTGATTTCTTCTCCGACTTCGTCGGCATGGGGGCAGACGGCCACTTCTTCAGCGGCCAGACCAGCGCCCCCATCTTCTTCCTGCTGGCCTTCGGCGCCAACTTCTGGCTCATCTACCGCGGTGTGAGCAAGGGAATTGAATGGTTCTGCAAGTGGAGCATGCCCGTGCTCTTCTTCGTAGCCATCGCCCTGCTGGTGCGAGTGCTGACCATGGGCACACCCGATGCCGCGCACCCGGAACGCAGTGTGAATGAAGGCCTGGGTTACATGTGGAACCCGGACAAGGTCATGCTGGTAGACGGCACGACGGGCAAATCCATCGGCATGGTGCCGGCCGGAGCTACCGAGACTGAAAAGGCAGAACTGCTGGAGCGCCTGCACCAGGAATACCCCACCGTCAGCATCGAGGAAAAGAAAATCAGCTTCTGGCAGAGCCTGTTCAACCCCGAAATGTGGCTGCGCGCCGCCGGGCAGGTCTTCTTTTCGCTTTCCGTGGGCTCCGGCTCCATCTGCTGCTATGCCAGCTTCGTCCGCCGCCGCAAGGATATCGCCCTGAGCGCCCTGACCGCCGGTGCCGCCAATTCGCTGACCGAAGTCGGCCTGGCCGGGCTCACCATCGTTCCCGCAGCCCTGGCGCTGCTGGGCGTGGCCGCCGCAGCCACAGTAGGCACCTTCGGGCTGGGCTTTAACGTGCTGCCACAGGTATTCGCCGCCATGCCGGGCGGCCAGGTATTCGGTGTACTGTTCTTCCTGCTGCTCTTCATTGCCGCCGTGACCAGCGCGCTTTCCCAGGTGCAACCGGCTGTTTCCTTTGTGGAGGAATACTGGAACCTGCGCCGCGGGCAGAGCATTGCCCTGGTAGCCGGCCTGCTGCTGGTGGGTGGCTTCATCATCGTGTGGTACACGCAGGACATGCTCGCGCTCGACAGCATCGACTTCTGGGTGGGCAGCCTCATCCTCTACGTGACCACCGGCCTGAACCTCATCTTCTTCAACCAGATATGGGGCACAGAGAACGGCATGAAGGAACTCAGCGATGGCTCTGCCATCCGCATTCCCCGCGCGGCCGCCTTCATCATCCGCTGGATTACGCCCGTCATCATGGTCGTCATCTTCGGGGCATGGCTCTGCCAGGAACTCTTCTTCACCCGCAGCCCATACGTGGCGAACATTGTGGAAGGCCGTATCGGCGCCATTCTGCCGCTGGTCTGGGCCCTGGGCATCACCGTGTTCTTCTGCATCGTGGCCGCCACCTCCCGCAAATTCAACAAATAAACCACACCACTCATCCTTACAACCGTGAGCTCAACCAAGAAAACAGAAAACTGGAACACCAGCCTGGGTGTTATGCTGGCCGTAGCCGGCAGCGCCATCGGCTTTGGTAATTTCCTCCGCTTCCCTGGTCTTGCCGCCCAATACGGCGGCGGCGCCTTCATGATTGCCTATTTCACGGCCTTCCTCCTGCTGGGTATCCCGCTCAGCTGGGTGGAATGGGCCATCGGCCGCAAAGGCGGTTCCCTGGGCGGGCACTGCACCGTGAGCATCTTCTACCTCATCAGCGGCAAAGCCCGCTGGAAGTACCTCGGCATCGCCGGCGTCATTGCCACCATCGGCATCGCCATGTACTATATCCCGCTGGAGAGCTGGACCATCGGCTACGCCTGGCACACTGCGATGGGCGACCTGCAGCTCAACACCAGCGAGGAATACGGCAACTTCTTTGCCAACTTCGTGGGTCTCACCGGCGACGGCTCCATCTTCCTCAACGGCGGCAGCCAGCTGGTGTTCTTTGCTCTGGCCATCCTGGCCAATATGTACATCATCTTCCGCGGCATCGGCAAGGGCATTGAATGGTTCTGCAAATGGAGCATGCCCCTGCTCTTCATCACCGCATTCATCATTCTGGCCCGCGTGCTCACCCTCGGCACGCCCGATATCAACCAGCCTGAGCGCAACGTGAGCCAGGGTCTCGGTTACATGTGGAACCCCACCAAGACCATGCTTCTGGTAGATGAAAAAGAAGTGGAAATGGTACCGGCCAACGCTACCAGCGAACAGAAAGCCGAGCTCGTTTCCCGCATCCAGGCCGCCAACCCTGGCAAGAAGGTGGAAGAAAAGTACATTTCCCTCACCCAGGGGCTGCTGAACCCCGAGCTGTGGCTCACCGCTGCCGGGCAGGTTTTCTTCTCCCTTTCCATCGGCTTCGGCACGGTGTGCTCCTACGCCAGCTATGTACGCCGTCGCAAGGACATCGCCCTTTCCTCCCTCACCGCCAACGCCGCTAACGAAGCCATCGAAGTAGGCATGGCCGGCATGATGATCATCCCCGCAGCCGTGGCGCTGCTGGGCGTGGTAGCGGCCGCAGGCTGCGGTACTTTCGGCCTGGGCTTCAACGTACTGCCCCAGGTGTTCCACTACATGCCTGGCGGTCAGGTATTCGGCACGCTCTTCTTCCTGCTGCTCTTCATCGGCGCCATCACCAGTGCCATTTCCATGCTGCAGCCCTCCGTGGCCTTCCTGGAGGAATTCTGGCAGTTGCGCCGCATGCAGAGCGTCTCGCTCGTGGCTTTCCTCGTGACTGTGGGCACCCTCATGGTCGGCTGGTTCACGGAAGGGCTCATGGCGCTGGACACCATGGACTTCTGGTTCGGCACCATGTTCCTCTACATCACCTCCTGCCTCTTCTTCACCATGTTCAATGTGGTATGGGGCACAAAGAACGGTATCGAGGAACTGAAACTCGGTGCGGCCATCCCCCTGCCCCGCGGACTGGGATTCATCATCCGCTGGGTCACCCCAAGCATCCTGCTCGTCATCTTTGCCTCCTGGCTCTACCAGAATATCTTTGTGAAGCAGAGCAGCCAGGTCGTCAACATCCTCAATGGCGAACCCGGAGCCGTGTTCCCCGTCGTGTGGGTGGTACTGGTTGCCCTCTTCTTTGCCTTCGTCATTTTCACCTCCCCCAAGTTCCATAAACACACTAACCCCGAAGATTTGAACAAATAACCCCCACTCATACCATTATGACAATCGCAGGTATCATCACCATGTTACTCTCCATCGGCATCGTATGGGCTCTGTTCATCTCCTGCTGCATCCGCCTCGTCAAGAGCGACAAGCAGGACGAACAGCAGAACTAAACACCTACTAGCCATGAGAATGCTCTCCCGCAATGTGCGCCGCGCGCTGGTGCTGGCCGCAGCAGCCCTTGGGCTTGCCGCGTGCAACACCAACAAGCTGGTCTACCCCGGCAGCACCATGGAACTGCCGGATGCCGCCTGTGGCCACCCGGACAACGCCATCAGCATCACCGCCGGGGATGGCACCCAGCTGCGCGGCTGGTTCTTCAACCGCGGAGCCAACACCCCGCTGGTGGTCATGTACGGCGGCAACGCCATGAACGTGGGCAGCTTCACCACACTGGCCGCGGCTGATCCGGCCCGCTCCTACCTGCTCATGAACTACCGCGGCTATGGCAACAGCGCCGGCACCCCCAGCGAGAAAGCCATCATCGACGATGCCCGCCACAGCATCCGCTACGCGCGCAACCTCATGGGCAATGCCAGCGCTCCGCTCTACCTCGTCGGCTTCAGTCTGGGCAGCGGTGTTGCCACCCAGCTGGCCACCACAGAAGCCCCCGCAGGCCTCATCCTGGTGTGCCCGTTTGATTCCATGACCAGCGTTGCCTGCAACGTGGTTCCCTTCTTCCCGCGACTCCTCCCCATGGACAGCTGGAAGAGCGTCCAATACGCACCGCAGGTCACCTGCCCGGTCACCATCATGCGCGCCAACTTCGATGATGTGGTGCCCGCCAACAGCACGGAAAAACTCATCCGCGCCTTCCGCACCCAGCCAGTCATCCGCAATTACCCGGCCAACCACAACAACATCTTTGCCACGGCCGGATTTGCCAACGACCTGCAGCAGGCCATGCCCATTACCGAAGGCTGCCAGTTCGATTTCTAACACCATTTACCCATCATAGCAAAGCATTCCGCCCAAAACTGGTCGGAATGCTTTTTTTGCTTGCCATGCAGCATTAGGCCTACTAAATTACTAGGCATGAAATCTCATTGCCAGCTTTTCCTCTCCTTTGCAGTCACTCTTGCGTCCATGCTGCCAGCACCAGCCGGGCAACACACACCGACCGTACCGCGCGCCATCCTTCTCTTCCTGGCAGATGACCTGGGCTACAACGACACCACAGCCTACGGCAACAAGGGCGGCGTGCCCTGCCCCAATGTGCAGAAACTGGCCGACCAGGGGCTGCTCTTCACCGATGCGCACAGCACCAACTCCGTGTGCACGCCCTCGCGCTACTCCATGCTCACCGGGCAATATGCCTGGCGGCAGCGCGGCACCGGTATCCTGCCGGGAGATGCAGCCCTCATCATCCCCACGCGCGATAAAGCCGCCACACTCGGCACCCTCATGCAGCAAGCGGGCTACCGCACCGCCGCCATCGGCAAATGGCATCTGGGGCTTGGCGCTGGCAACATCGATTGGAACAGGCCCATCTCCCCCGCCCTGGCCGACATCGGTTTCGACTACTCCTTCATCATGGCCGCCACGGGTGACCGCGTGCCCTGCGTCTATGTGGAAAACGGCCAGGTGAAAAACCTCGACCCGCAAGACCCCATCGAGGTCAATTACCGTGGCCGGGCCTACCCGGGCATCCCCACCGCCGCCACGCACCCGGAACTGCTCAAACCCTGGGGACGCCCCAGCGACAAACAGCACGCCTGCACCATCATCGACGGCATCTCCCGCATCGGCCACATGCGCGGCGGCTCTGCCGCCCTCTGGAAAGACCAGGACATTGCCGATGACATTACCGCCGCGGGCGAACGCTTCATTGCCGATTGCGCCGGGAAACCGCTCTTTCTCTACTTCTGCACTAATGATATCCACGTGCCGCGCGACCCGCACAGCCGTTTCCGCGGCAAAAGCCACCTCGGCATCCGGGGCGATGCCACCCTGCAGATGGATGACTCCCTGGGCCGCCTCATGGC
>JAFZGH010000236.1 GCA_017555465.1 Akkermansia sp.
CAGCCGCCCGTGCCACCGGCTCGGCAGAAGAACGCCGCGCCCACCTGCGCCAGGCCGAGCAGCTCATGCTCGAAGCCCAGCCCGTCATCCCCCTCTACTGGAGCGAACGCACCTACCTCAAATCCCCCGCCGTGAGCGGCTGGCATCCCCTCCTGCTCGATAACCACCCACTGGATGCAGTGAAAGTGAATAAGGAATAATCATAACTCATAACCTTCATCGTGTTCCGGCTACTTTTCAAACGACTCGGGCAGGGATGCCTCGTGATATTTGTGCTGCAGACCATCACGTTCTTCCTGGTGCGACTGCTGCCCGGCAACCCCTTCCTGGGTGAACGCAAACTGCCCGATCATGTTATGGCGCAGCTCAACTCTCTCTACGGGCTTGATCAAAGCGCCCTCGTGCAATACCTCAACTATTGGAAAGGCATTGTCTGCGCCGGCGACTTCGGCCCCTCGCTCGTGCGCGAAGGCGTGCAGGTCGCTGACATCATCGCCCAGGCCTTCCCCGTATCCCTCTGGCTTGGCGTGCTCGGCATGAGCATCGCCATCATCGTCGGCATCCCCGCGGGCATGATGGCCGCCTACTGGCGCAACCGCTGGCCCGATGCCCTCTTCATGCTCCTCGCCATGGCTGGCATCTGCATCCCCGCTTTCGTCATCGCGCCCCTCTTCGGGCTCACCCTCGGCATGCACCTGCCCGGACTCAGCGTCGCCGGGTGGGATGACCCGCGCTGCGCTGTGCTTCCTGCGCTGACGCTGGGACTCATCAATGCTGCCTATATTGCCCGCCTGACGCGTGGCGGCATGGTTGAGGTGCTCTCTGCCGACTTCATCCGCACCGCGCGAGCCAAAGGCGTGCGGGCAGGGCGGCTGCTCTTTGTGCATGCTTTGCGCAGTGGCCTGTTGCCGGCGGTTTCGTACCTGGGTCCGGCCTTTGCTGCGCTCATTACCGGTTCCTTCGTAGTAGAAACCTGTTTCCAGGTGCCCGGCATGGGCCTGCACTTCGTCAACGCCACCACTGACCGCGACTACTTCCTTATCCAGGGGCTTGTGTTCTGCTACGGAGTCCTCATCGTCATCGCCAACCTTGCGGTAGACCTCGTCCTGGTCGCCCTCAACCCCCGCCTGCGCTCGCAGGGAGCCGCCTGATGAACAAGAACTACGAACAAGGAAACTCCCTCTGGAAAGACGCTCGCCGCCGCCTGCTGCGCAACCGCGCCGCCATGGCCTCCCTCATCTTCCTGCTGCTCATGGCCGCCGGCTGCTTCGTGCTGCCGCTATTTCCCTGCATTGCTAACCCCAACGCCACCAACCTCGGCAACATCGCCGCCGATTGCAGCTGGGCGCACCCCTTTGGCACCGACCAGCTCGGCCGCGACCTTCTCGCCCGCGTCCTCTACGGCGGCCGCATCTCGCTGCTCGTCGGCATCGTCGCCACCATTGTCTCCTTCATCATCGGGCTCAGCTACGGGCTCATCTCCGGCTACATCGGCGGTCGCATCGATGCCCTCATGATGCGTACTGTCGATGTCCTCTTCGCTCTGCCCTTTATCGTACTCGTCATTGTTTTCTCTCTCAGCATCGAGGCCCCCAGCCGCGAACTCACCAATTGGGTCGTCAACACCACCGGCTGGACGCGTGAAAGCGTCGCGCCTATCCTCGGCCTTGTCCCGCTTTTCATCGCCATCGGCGCCCTCGGCTGGCTTACCCTTGCGCGCATCGTCCGCGCCCAGTGCCTCGAAATCAAATCGCAGGAATATGTCCTTGCAGCCCGCTCCTTGGGCCTGGGGCACCTTCGCATCCTTTTCTGCCACATCGCCCCCAACCTCCTCGGTACTGTCATCGTCTACACCACTCTGGCCGTTCCCGGCATCATGCTCACCGAAAGCACCCTCTCCTTCATCGGCCTGGGCGTGCGCGCCCCCAACTCCTCCTGGGGCACCCTCATCAAAGAAGGAGCCGACCGCATGGAAGCCACCCCCGAACTCCTCATCTTCCCGGCCATCTTCTTCTGCCTCACCCTCCTCGCCCTCAACTTCCTGGGCGATGGCCTTCGTGATGCCCTCGACCCCAAGGCAGCAAAAGATTGATTTCGCGCCTCTTTACTGTTCAGCTTATCGTTCAATTGCGCGGGCAATTAACGTATATTCCGGGATTATACGTGGTGTTAGCATCAAATTGTTACCTATGGCGGTAACGATTAGGGAAGAAGGGATTTAGTGGGGGTGAAGGCGAGGACCTGGCGGGCGGGCAGGGGGCGCATGGTGCCGGTGTTGATGTCGTAGCCCTGGCGGGCGGAGCGTTCGGTGCGCTGGAAGGTGCCGAAGTGGGCGATGTGGAGTTTGTCTCCGCTTTCGGCGGTGGCCTGGCGGATGGACGCGAGCACCGCCTCTACGGCGGCAGAGGCGGTGGCTCGTGTGGCGCCCGGTCCCATGTAGCGCTGAACCCGGGTTATGAGTTGTTTTTTGTTCACTTGTTTTTGAGGGCGTCGCGGATTTCGCGCAGCAGCAGGATGTCTTCCGGGGTGGGCGGCGGCTCAGGGGCTGGCGCCGGGGCTGCCGGTTCTTCTTTCTTGACGCGCAGTTTGCACACCAGGCGCACCGCCCAGAAGATGGTGAGGGCGATGATGAGGAAGTCCAGCACCGTCTGGCAGAAAAGACCGTATTTGATGACGGGGGCTCCTTCTTCTGCGCTGAGGGAGTAGGTGAGTTCTGCGAGGTTCTTGGTGTCGCCGGTGAGCATGGAGACGGCCGGCATGATGATGTCGTTCACCAGGGAGGTGACGATTTTGCCGAATGCTCCGCCGATGATGACGCCGACGGCCATGTCGACGACGTTGCCTTTGAGGGCGAATTTCTTGAATTCGTCAATCCATGCGGGTTTGAGTTTCTGAATCATGGCGGAAAATCAGATTTTCTTGAATGCCTTGGTGCCCCATTCGGTGCAGTTCCAGGTGGTGCCGTCTTCGCTGGTGAAGATGCAGACCCCGCCGGTGGCTACCTTGATGTCGTGCTCTGCGCAGAATCCTGCATAATCACCGGTGATGACGGGGGCAAAGCGGATGGTGCCGTTGGAGGAGACGCAGAGCATGATTTCGCCATCCTTGACTTCGGAGGCGAGGCTCATCCAGTTGTCGCGGATTTGCTGCACATCCACCTTCCAGCCGGTGGGTACGGTGGCATCGGCGTTCCATTTGTCGATGATGGCTGCGCCCTTGGCTTCGATTTCCTCAGGCGGGAGGGTGGCGGGGTCAATGCCTTCTGCCTTGGCGGCTTCCGCACCGAGGCGGGCCATTACCTGTTCCTCCGTCTTGTTTTCATCGGGGCCGTAGTCTACTTCGATGAAGCGGTGGTCGGGTTCGACCGGGCAGGTGCAGCCGGCGGCTTCGGCTGCGAGGGCGGCAGTGCCCAGGGTGCGCTTGAGCGGGGCTGCCAGAATACGGGTGGGCACGAGGCCGAGCTTCTTGAGATACAGGCCTACGCCTTTACCACGTTCTTCTTCTACGAGTTCCAGGTCGGTGTGGCAACCTACACGGGTGGGAGTTTCGCCTTTGGCAAAGGTGTTGCCGTGGCGGGCAATGATGAGTGTTTTCATGGTGTTAAATTGATATTACCGGTATTTTAACGCAGGGGAGAGGTGCTGTCAACAACGCAGGTGCAGGAATGGGGCTTTCTGTTCAGGATTTTTTCTTTTTCTTTTTGGCGGATACTGTTTTCCAGACGGGGGAGTCTTTGCTGTAGGCGGGGCCGGGTTCGCTGCCCGGCTGGGAGGCGGGCCAGTCTTCGTTGGTGCGGAAGAGCATGAGCGGGGCGTTCTTTTCCTTGGTGATTTCCTGGGTCAGCAGGTAGTAGAAGCCGTGGCGGCCGCATTCACCGATGATGATTTCAATGGGGTAGTCACTGCCCTCTTTGACACTGACGGGGGTGCCGCCCACGAGTCCGCCGAAGGAATTATTGAAGAATTCGGCGCTTTTGAGCTGGAGTAGTTTGTAGTCTTTGTGCTTCGGGTCTTTGCCTGATCGGAGGTTCTGGATGTATTGTTTTTCCGTACCTTTCGAAAAGGCTTCGTCGCTGTTGTTGCCTGTGAATACACTGGGGAGTACATAGCCGGATTCGAGGACGACTTTACCGCCGAAGCGCACGATGATGGTATCATCTGCGGAACCGACGAAACGGAATTTCATGGTTCTGGGGGCTTTGACGCGCCCTTTGAAAACGCCAATCCAACCGCCGGGGATGGCTTCTGCGCTTTCGCTGATGAAATCGGCCGCTGCTTCGGTGGCTTTCCTGCCGGATGCAAGGTCGAGTTCGCCATCCATATTCACCCCATAGCGGCGTTGCAGGTATAGGTGGCCGACAGCGCAGGGGGTTTTGTATTCATAGTTGTATTTGATGTCGCTATGGCGCCGGGCCATGATGTCCTTCATGGTTTCCATGTAGTCGTTGCGCACATGGTTCCACCAGTCTCCAGCGTGCTGCTGTACCTGGGGTTTAAGCTTGCCCCTGCGGTCTCGTTTGATGTCATATATCGTACCGCGCAATAGTCCTCCGGGGGCTTTCTCTGCTTCTTCTGCACCAGTCCATACATAGGCCACCGGGCGTTTTTCCCATTCGGCGGCGGCCGGGGAAATCATAGAGATGAGAAAGACGCAGAGTAGGGAGACGGCGGGTTGGTACATGTGTCTGTTCGCGGGGAAAATCAGAGCTTCTTAAATCCACTTATGGAGCTGGATGGTTTGGTCGTCTTTTTGGATTTTTTTGAGGAAACCACTTTCCAGATGGGGGAATCTTTTGCGAAATCCGGACCTTGTTCTCCATTATGCGTGCTGCTGTAATTTTTAAATGATGGGTGGTGGCTCGGTGATGCTTCGTTGGTGCGGAACAGTTGCAAGGGAGCATTGTTGCCGGGAGTCACTTCTTGCGTGAGCAGGTAAAAGAGTGTGCTTCCTCCGTTGTTACCAATGATGATTTCTATTGGGTAGACTTCACCTTCTTTTACCTTGATGGGATGCCCGCCAGTGATTCCCGAAAATGCATCGTTGCAGAACGGTGTGCTGCGGAGCTTTCTGACGACGTATCCTTTTTTATCCGGATGTATGCCTTCCACTACCTCTTTCTGGTATTGCTTGGTGTAGTACCAGTCGCATCCTTTATCCTTAATCCCGTTGCCTTTGTATAGTTCTGGCTTGAAGAAACCTGTTTCCAGTACCAGGTTATCATTAAAGCGGACTGCTATGGCATCATCTGCTGCTCCGTAAAATCGGAAAGTCATGCTTTTCGGGGCTGTTACTTTGCCTCGGAATACCCCGAACCAGGAAATATGGTCATCGTAGGCCTTTGCTTTGCCTTTTGCAGGCTTGTTTCCTCCGGAAGATGCCTCATCGTCAGGAAGGAAGTCCGATTCGGGGGCTTTCGGGGTGTTACCGGCAGGTGCTCCATCTAATTCTGCTGCCAGGGATTTGAATGTGCAGGGCGCCAGGTATATATGCGGTGTGGCAACGGTGTATGGATATTTGTAGTAGCGTTTCAGGATGCTGTATTTGCCGTTCATCAATTCTTTGAGTGTATAGGCAAACTGACCGTGTACATCTGGGCTGTTAGTCGGATTTTTCGCACCAGTGCTACGTGTTTTAATGGCTGATTTGAGATCTCTCCTGGCTGGTCCTGTTTTGCCAGCGTTATAGATTCCGGAATAGGTGAAAAACTCGCCTTTCGGATTGCGGTTGTAGTCATACAAAACACCTGTGAGCATGTCATCAGGGGCTTCTGCCGGTTTCTTATCGCTGGTCCACACATAACACATGCCCCGTGGCTCCCATTCTGCAAAGGCAGAGAGGGAGAGAATGGCGGTTGCTGTCAGAGATAATAGTTGGTGTTTCATGCTAAATCTTCTTCGATACGGAGGTTATCAACGATGTACTGGCGGCGGTCGTCTGTGTTGTCGCCCATGTAGAAGCGGAGGATTTCCTTGAGGTTGTGCGCGTTTTCGAGGGTGACTTCCTCCAGTCGGATATCTTCGCCGATGAATGCCTTGAATTCGGAAGGGGAGATTTCACCCAGCCCCTTGAAGCGGGTGATTTCGGGGTTGCGGCCCAGCTGTTTGACGGCGCGGTCGCGCTCAGCTTCAGAATAACAGTAGAGGGTTTTCTGCTTGTTGCGCACGCGGAAAAGCGGGGTCTGCAGGATGAAGAGGTGCCCCTCGCGGATGAGGTCGGGGAAGTACTGGATGAAGAAGGTGAGCAGCAGCAGGCGGATGTGCATGCCGTCCACATCCGCATCGGTGGCAATGATGACCTTGTTGTAGCGCAGGTCTTCCATGCTGCGGTCGATGTTGAGCGCCAGGTGCAGGAAATCAAGTTCTTCGTTGCGTTTTTCCTCAAAGAGGGCGGCGCGGTTCATGCCGAAGCTGTTGGCGGGTTTTCCGCGCAGGGAGAAGACGGCCTGGGTTTCGGCATCACGCGCGGTCGTGATAGAGCCGGAGGCAGAGTCACCCTCAGTGATGAAGAGCATGGTGTCTTTGGCCCGCTTGTGTTTTGTATCGTAGTGCACGCGGCAGTCTCGCAGCTTGCGGGTGTGAATCTTGGCTTTCTTTGCGCGTTCCTTGGCCACCTTGCCGGTAACACCGGCCACTTCTTTGCGGGTCTTTTCGCTCTCCTTGATTTTCTCCTCCATCGCTTCTCCGATTTCCGGGTGGCGGTGCAGGTAGTTGTCAAGTTCGCGGGCGAGGAAGTTGAGCACGAAGGTGCGGATAGTTTCCTTGCCTGGACCCATGGTGTTGCTGCCGAGCTTGGTCTTGGTCTGGGACTCGAACACGGGTTCGATGACCTTGATGCTGATGGCGGCCTGGATGCCGTTGCGGATGTCGGAGCCTTCGTAGCTCTTTTTGAAGTAGCCCTGCAGCGTCTTGACGATAGCCTCGCGGAAGGCAGCCTGGTGCGTGCCGCCCATGGTGGTGTGCTGGCCGTTCACGAAAGAGTAGTATTCCTCGCCGTAGTCATCGCCGTGGGTGATGGCGATTTCGATGTCGCTGCCGGAAATATGGATGGGCGCATAGAGCGGTTCCTCCTTCATCTCTTCCTTGAGCAGATCCAGCAGGCCGTTTTTCGAGGAAATGTTGCGGCCATTCAGGTTGATGGTGAGCCCGGTGTTCAGGTAGCAGTAGTAGCGGCACATGCGTTCCACAAAGCTGAGATTGTAGGCGGCATCTGCTGCAAAGATGCTGCGGTCTACCATGAACGCTACTCGCGTGCCATCCGGCTGGTCGGTTGATTCAGTGATATCGCTGCCTTCAATCATCTCGCCGGCACGGAACAGGATGCGGCGGGTCTGCCCCTCACGGTAGGCCTGGATTTCAAAAGTTTCGGAAAGCGCATTCACGGCTTTGATACCCACGCCGTTGAGACCAACGGATTTCTTGAATGCCTCGCCGTCGTACTTGCCGCCGGTATTGATTTTGGCGGCGCATTCGTAGAGCTTGCCCAGCGGAATACCGCGTCCGAAGTCGCGGATTTCGCAGCGGCCTTCCTTGTCGATGTTCACGAGTATTTTTTTGCCGATACCCATCACAAATTCGTCAATCGAGTTGTCGATGACTTCTTTGAGCAGCACATACAGGCCGTCATCCGGCATGGTGCCGTCGCCCAGTTTGCCAATGTACATACCAGGACGCAAGCGGATGTGCTCGCGCCAGTCCAGTGTCTGAATGTCGTCCTCTGTGTATTCTGCTTCCATGAATTGCGTATATATTACACTATCCTTAAACATTCTGCAAGTAAGAATCGGGTCAATTTGGTGATATTTATGCTCAAATTTTCCTTGTCATGATGCGGGTTATGGCGGCTTGCAGGCTTGCGTGGGGTGGCGGGGGAGGCATAGAATGGGCGCAATGATACGATTTACGCTATTCGGGGTGCAGGTGAGCATCCATCCCACGCTGTGGCTGACACTGGCATTTCTGGGCGGTGTTTGCATGATTTCCAGCGTAATAGAGCTATTCAGTGTTCTGCTGTTTATTCTGGCTGCTTTTGTGGTGCTGCTGGCGCATGAGATGGGGCATGCCCTGGTGGGCCGCCGGCTGGGCGGCGGGCAGCCGTATGTGTATCTGGCCTGGCTGGGTGGTGATTGCACGAATGAGACAGCGCGCCTCACCCGCATGCAGGGCGTGCTGATGACAGCCTGCGGCCCGCTTGCTTCGTTGCTGGTTGGTGTGCTGGCGTATGTGGTACTGGGGGTGTATGTGGGGGATTTCGGCAAGGCTGCTGCGTATGCCTCGGAGTTTGCTATGGGGTATATGCCTGCGGAGGCGGTGATGACGTATCCTCCGCTGGCCATGTTCCTGTTTTTCTTTCTGATTGAGGTGAGTTGCTGGTGGACTCTTCTGAATCTGCTGCCAATCTTCCCGTTGGATGGCGGGCAGATTATGCAGGGACTCATGAAGTCGTCGCACCAGGTGCATTGTATCAGTCTGTCAGCGGCTGTGGTATGTGCGGTTGCATCTGCCGTGCTGGGACTCTGGCTGCTTTCCGTTCTTATGGTGCTGCTGGCGGTGCTCAACTACCGCCTGCGCCGGGAGTCTCACCCTGGAGGAACTGATTTTCATTGACTTTTTAACCATAATCCATACAATCACCGCCATGGCTCAACAGAATGCAATTTCGCCCACGCGTGCGCAGGACTTTCCTGAGTGGTATCAGCAGGTAATCAAGGCAGCTGACCTCGCCGAGAATTCAGAGGTTCGTGGCTGCATGGTCATCAAGCCCTGGGGCTACGCCATCTGGGAACTCATCCAGCAGCAGCTCGATGCCGATTTTAAGCGCACCGGACACACTAATGCTTATTTCCCCATGCTCATCCCTGTTTCCTATCTGGAGAAGGAAGCTGAGCATGCTGAGGGGTTTGCAACGGAATGCGCCGTGGTGACGCATCACCGCCTGGAGGCTGTGAAAGACCCGGAAACCGGCAAGACCCGCATGATTCCTTCTGGCGAGCTGACGGATAAGTACGTGATTCGCCCGACTTCTGAAACCGTTATTGGTGCTGCGTTCTCCCGCTGGCTGGAATCTTACCGCGAGCTGCCCATCAAGGTGAACCAGTGGTGCAACGTGATGCGCTGGGAGATGCGCCCGCGTATTTTCCTGCGCACGGCTGAGTTCCTGTGGCAGGAAGGTCACACCGCTCATGAGACCCGCGAGGAAGCCGAGGAGGAAACCGCACTCATGCACAAGGTGTACGAGGAATTCCAGCGCGATGTGCTGGCGGTGGACGTGATTCCCGGCGAAAAGACCGAGCACGAACGTTTCCCCGGTGCTGTTCGCACCTTCACGGTGGAGGCCATGGTGCAGGACCGCAAGGCTATTCAGGCAGGTACATCCCACTTCCTGGGGCAGAACTTCGCCAAGGCTCAGAACATTTCCTTTGCCGGTCGCAATAATGAGCGCCAGTTTGCCTGGACCACCTCCTGGGGTGTTTCCACCCGTATGATTGGCACACTTATCATGGCTCATTCCGATGATGACGGTCTCGTCTGCCCGCCCCGCGTGGCACCGAAGCAGATTGTGATTATCCCGGTGACGCCCAAGGCTGATACGAAGGAGGCCATTCTGGCTCACTGCCAGGAGCTGGCTGATAAGCTCAGCGCCATGAACTTCCATGGCATGCCGCTGCGTGTGCAGGTCGATACCCGCGATCTCAACGGCGGCACCAAGAAGTGGGAATGGGTGAAGAAGGGCGTGCCCGTGCGTATCGAGATTGGCCCGCGCGACCTGGAGAAGGGTTCCGTGTGCCTCTGCCGCCGCGACCAGCCCACCAACGAAAAGAGCTTCATTTCCGAGAGCGAGTTTGTGGAGAACGCCGTAAGCCTGCTGGAGGATATTCAGAATACGCTGCTGCAGCGCCAGCGCGATTTCCGCGACAGCCACATCCGCCCGTGCTTCAGCCTGGATGAACTCAAGGAAAACTTCAATGGTGAGGGCGATGCCGACTGGTTGCTCTGCCCCTGGGACGGTACCCCCGAGGAGGAAGAGACGCTGGCCAAGAGCCTGCGCATTTCCATCCGTTGCGTGCCGCAGGGCGAAATGGGCTGCGCCGCTGAGGCTGCCCCCTGCATCCTGACCGGCCGCCCCACCACGCGCCGCGTGCTCTGGGCTCGTGCTTATTGATGCAAGCCGTTTACGATATGAAAATCCCCGGGCAGCTCTGGTCTGTCCGGGGATTTTTTTAGATTGGAGGAAATAACTCAGTTCCGCTTGATGATTTTTGGCATACTGGTCAGCAGCACTAGCACCGCGCAGAGGCCAACTGCCCAGTCGCCCAGGAGAGCATAGAGAGTGTAGCCTGCGTTCTTATCCACCGGGAGCACAGCATAGCTGTGGCCGGGCAGGTGGGGGGAGCCATCTGCCTTCTGCAGAATGTCGATGAAGGCGCCGTTTGGCGCAATGGCGCAGGTGTATCCCATGTTGGCGGCGCGTACCATCGGACGGCGCAGCTCAATGCAGCGGAACGCGGCGTTGCGGGCCTGCTGTTCGCCGCAGCAGGAATCGCGGAACCAGCCATCGTTGGAAATGTTGACGATGACCTGCGGGCCTTTGCGCACGTATTTGGTGAGCAGGCGGCCCACTGTGTCCTCATAGCAGATGGCGGGGATGACGCCGACGGTCTCACCGGTGCCGGGAACGACTACGGGGATGGGCTCGTCGCCAGTGCCGGGGCGGATGCCTTCGCCCACCTGGGTGCCGGTCAGTTCGCTGTATATCCGGCCAAGCCATTCAATTTCTTCGGCAAAGGGGATGTATTCGCCAAAGGGCATAAGGTGCTGCTTGGAGGTGGTGGTGATGGAATCGAACCCGCCGGGGATGATAGCCATGGAGTTGAACATGCCGCGCGGGGTGAAGATTCCTGGCTTGTCCGTGGGTTCCCAGCGGTACTGGTCAACACCGGTGAAGAGTACGAAATCCAGTCCTCCCATTTCGCGTATCTGCTGGCGCACCAAGGGCAGACCTTGCTCGCCGAGGAATACCTTGGTTGTGAAACGGTCATCGGGCATGAGCTGTCCGGTGGCTGTGTTCTGGTGAATCGGGCACCCAAGAGCGCTTTCCGGCCAGATGACCCAGTGCGGCAGCTGCTGGGTGAGGACCACCTCCGGGTTTTCCATGGCCTTTTTGAAGGTGGCCTGCTGTACTTCGTTGAATGCCTGGCGTGTGGTGCGCAGAAATTCACCGTATAAACCGGGCTGGTAGCTACCGCCTTCGATGCGTTCTACCTGGTCCAGGTTCAGTTGCACGCCCATGACAGGCAGCTGCAGTACGGAAGCCCGCTTGAACAGGGTGAGCGGTGAATACATCTTCGACAACGCCAATCCCCCGGCAAACATACCAAAGAGGATGATAACAACGCCGTAGAAATCCCACGGGCGGCAGCCCCTGCCGATGGTGCGGTATTGCAACCATGTGCGGCGGCTGGCTCCCCAGAGGATGATGGTGGCGGCGGTGGGGAAGAAGGAGAGCGCGGCAGTGCCGATGAATTCGGCCCACTGCACGAGTGAAAGACCATTGTAGAGCGCCATGCCCATGCTGTTCCAGCTGAAGCCCAGGGTGCCGTTGGCCCGCAGCCATTCGATGCAGACCCACATGGCGCCGCCGCCAATGGCGCAGCGCAGGGTGCTGCGCATATCTGCGGCCGTCCATTCGCCCCAGGCTTGTTCTTTGCGGGCAGGTTTCATGCCGGTGGTGTCGGGCACAGGTGCGAGTTTCGGACGCAGCAAGGTGTTGGCAAGTCCTGCCCAGAGCCCGACCAGGCATGAATACACCGCCATGAGCGGCAGAAAGGCTATACCCAGGAACACAGGCATGGGGATGCGGAATACATAACCGACGTTATGAATCCACCAGAAACTCACGCAGTACCAGCCCATGCCGTAGAGCCAGCCATAGCATGCGCCGCGCCAGAAACCGGCGCGCCCGTTCCACAGCACGCAGAGCAGGGGAAGCAACCCGACCCAAACCAGGTTGCCCAGGTCATAGGGCGGGAAGGCCAGGGCCATGAAGGCACCGCCGAGAAGACAGACACAAGTCCGTATGAGGCGCCCGCGCCAGCGCGGGGTGGGAGAATCAGAGCTCATGGGGAAGAATGCTCAGGCGTCCCAGTTCTTCGGCTTCTCCTCCCTCGGGATGGCATGTGACTTCAACTGTCCACAGCTTTTCCGATTGATTAATCTGGTGAAGCTTATATAAATCTGCGTTCTGAAACCCATCTTCCAACCGGATATGAGCTTCGTTTTCTGTTACGCGAAGGCTGTTGCCTTGAACCGGAAGGAATTTGCCATCTGCGTAATTGATGCGGATGCGGTCTCCCATCTGGCTGCAGAAGGAATCAAACATGCGCACAGAGATATAACCACGGCCTTCGGCTTTGTTGAGCTCCAGCCGGCAGGTGGGGTAGCAATAGGCCCGTAATTCCATGCGGGCATCCCCCTGTGAGCTTTTCCAGCTGGCCTCTGCGTTGCTGATGCTCACACCGGCAGTTTCCCATGGAAGCTTGGTGTACGCATTGCGCCATTCTGCCTTGGGGGCTTTGGTTATGGTGCACCAGAAACATATGCCTCCGATGAGAAGAATGAACAGGCTGATGCTACCCCATATCAGACTGGAAATCTTTTTGACTGGCTTTTTGGTCTCCTTCTGGTCTTGCATGACTCTATTTTGGACTTAAAAATGCCGCGTTGCAATAAAAAAGGATTGCATTCTCGGAAAAATAGGTCATAAATAGATGCAGTTACCAACCCCACATACACGACAATGGCCGATATTGACGATAAGACTGAGAAGAATGTACCTGGCAAGTTCTATGTTGACTGCAACTGCATCGACTGCGACCTGTGCCGCGAAACCGCCCCTGATTTCTTTGGCCGCGATGACGACGAAGGCCTTTCCTTCGTTTGCAAGCAGCCTGTGACCGACGAGGAGATTGCTCTCTGCACCGAGGCTATGGAAGGCTGCCCCGTGCAGGCTATCGGTGACGACGGCGAGTAAAGCCTCTCGTTCCATTTATATTCTGGGGCAGCCCGGTGCGCCGGGCTGCCTGCTTTTTCCTCATGGCTTCAGCCCGTAGAAAAAGAGAGACGCCAGAAGTGCTCGCGCCAGCACCGCTTCCGGGGCGTAAGCCTGGCAGGCGTTTCTATATGCAGAAAATGCCTGACGGCGTGGGTGAACGTGCCGTGCGTGCCGGCAATCTGCGCAGCGGAGCACGTGCTCAGACAGTGGCGGATTTCTTCGGCAGCGGCAGTGTGCTGCCCACATCGGCCAACCAGCGCAGTATCGAATCGTTGCTGGGTGAGCTGCTCAGTGAGCTGGATTTACAGGAGGATACCCTGGCGCCGGAATTGCTGGCCGAAGCATGGCAGCATGCGGTGGGGGCTGCTCTGGCTTCTGTTTCCAAACTGGCTGGTGTGGCGCGTGGGCGGGCCCGCATCAGTGTGTCGCATCCCACGGTGCGTTATGAAATCACACGTCTGAAGCCCCAGATTATCCGCGCGTTGAACAAGACGCTGGGCATGGGCAGTGTGAAAAGCCTGGTGATTTCCGGTAGTTGATGCAAAAGCCTCATACCTGGTAAGGTATGAGGCTTTCGGCTGTTGAGTGAGAAGACGCTTCAGCCCTGGGCTTGAAGCAGCATGTTTTCGGCCAGGCTGTTGCCCATGGCGGCAGCGTGCTTGAGCGCCATGAGGGCTTTGTCTGTATCCTTTTCCATGAGTCGCCCTTCAATGAGGCACATGGCCAGCACAAAGAGTGCCACATGGTCGCCATTCTGGGCGGCAGATTCCAAGGAAATAAGATCCTGACGGCTCTTGAGCTGGGCGAAATATACGCGTGCCAACTGATTCTGCGCTTCCTCATGGCCGGCAAAGGCTGCTTTGCGCAGATGCTCGGCGCCTTCGGCGGCGTTGCCGGCTTTGAAAGCGGCAGCCCCGGCTTCATATTCCTGTTGCAGGTCTGAAATCATGGCTTATTTGAGGTTGGGGTCAACTGTAGGAGCGGCAGGGGTATTGTGCTTCACCTGCAGGGAGTATACCTCTCCATTAAAGCTGCTTCCCAGCATTTCCAGCGGCAGGACAAAGGTGTTGATGATACCTTCAGGCTTGCGGTGGAAACGGGTGAGCGTGCACTGCCCGGCGGGCTGGCCGTTGAGCAGAAGTTGCGTGCTGCCGGGCTTGCCGATAAGCTGCAGTGTTACTTTTTCGCCAACAGGCAGTTTGCAGTTGAAGGAGAATTCCATGCTGTCGCTGCGGCGGAACCCGATGGTCCCATCGCTGAGGGCGGCGCAGAAAATACCGTCTGCCGATTTGAGAAGTACTTGTTCCTCACCGGGAACAGGTGCTTCTTTGAGCATGAGCTCCATCGTCAGCTCATAATCCGGCCCCATGGAGGGCTGACCCATTTCGCAGGGCAGGGATTCAGGCTGGCAGCGGTATTCGCTCCCGTTTTTCCAGAGGAACTGCGGGTTGATACCGGGCACTTTGCCGATGGCAGCCAGCCTGGCCTGGTGCTCATCGTAGCTGGTGGTGGCATCGTCGCTGCCCCACATCTTGCCTGCCAGCACGTCCACCGATTTGCTGAACATGTGCCAGATATCGTAGGAGGAGTAGCCTACATAGCGCTGGTCAATCATATCATTCCAGATGCCGAACGCAGCACCCAGCAGCTGCGGGTGGCCGGTGGGCACCACTTCTCCCGCAATCTGGTTCACACGCCAGTGCTCATGCACCCAGCGGTGGCGGGCATCCATGCGGTAGTAGGGGGCAAAGGGCACAATGTAGAGAGCGCCGTCGTTTGTGTTGATGACATCGAATCCATCGTTGATGGAATCCCATGCCTTGGCCCAGCCTCCGTTCCAGAGGTTCATCTGCACGCCTTTGGCCTGCACGGGAGTCTTGCCCTTCTTGGTGTTCAGACTGCCCCACACGCGCGGAGTATAGCCCTTGCTGAGAACCATCTTGAGGAGTCCGTCCGTGTAGGCGCGGTAGTGTTCTGCATCGCCGTGGAATTCATCGGCACCCACATGAATGACTCCGCAGCCATCAAATACGGCCTTCTGTCCATTCTGCGGCAGTATGTATTCATCAAACACCTCTTCCACGAATTTAAGGGTTTCGGGGTTAGATGCGTCGAGCATTTCGCAGGCGCGCTTGTTCCGGCTCTTGTAGATGAGGTCGGGGCGCACGCGGGTGAAGGAAAGCGCATGTGCCGGGGTGTCAAACTCCGGGATGATGTTGACCCCGTGTCTGGCGGCGTAGTCTATGAACTCGCGGAATTCCTGCTTGGTGTAGGAAAGGTCTCCTGCAGTGAGGCGTGTGCCGTCTGCTCCCACCATGTCTGATTCCAGACGGAATGCGGCGTAGGATTTATCGAAGGGGTTTTCGCCCGCGTCTACGTATTGCTCATGGAAAATGTAGTTGTCGTTCAGGTGAATGTGCAGGTCATTCATCTTGTACCAGGCCATATATTTCACCACTTCCTTCACGTAGCTCAGCGGGATAGGCAGACGGCCCACATCCAGCAGGAAGCTGCGCACCTGGTAGCGGGGAATATCCAGCGCTGAACCGCAGGGGGCGGCGCCGTTACCCTGCTGCAGCATCTGCAGGATAGAGCGCGTGGCCCAGAACAGACCCGTTTCTGTGGCTGCTCCGGCGGCGATGCCTTTACCCTCAGCAATATCAAGCGTGTAGCCTTCTTTGCCCAGCACCGCATTGTTGGTAATACCGAGGCTGATATCAGCCTCAGCGCCAAAGGGAACTACCTCCACTTTGCAGCCCAGCATTTCTGCAAGCTCTGCAGCAAACTCTGCCGCAAAGGGCATATCCGTGGCAATCTTAACCTCGCTTCCGAGCTTGTATACACCATGGCCGCCGGCCCAGTTGAGTAAGGCCGGCACAATCTTCGGCGCCGGATTGCAGCTGGTGTCTGCTGCCAGCAGACCGGGTACGGTGACTTCGTAATCCTTGGAAATGGCCTTCTCTCCATCCTTGAGCAGCTCAAAACTCACCTTGACTTTCGTATCTGTCAGCGGGCGGACTATGTAGCCGTCCGGCCGGATGAGTTGCTCGTAATCAGCACCCAGAAAACGCACTTCTGCGCCAGGTACCTGGGGAATTTCAAGCTTGTTTGTCGTGGCGCGCGGAGCCACGGGCAGCTTGTCGGCGATATCTTTTAATGTCTCTGCCATAATCGGAGCTACGGAGAGAGCAATC
>JAFZGH010000237.1 GCA_017555465.1 Akkermansia sp.
GATGCCGATGAATTCTGGGATTTGCTTGAAGCCTTTGCCGAGGAGGGGGACGAAGATTACCGCACCCGCTGGCAGAGCGCCCCCATCCCCCTGCCTGAGCATGAATACAGCGGCATGAAGCTCGTGGGCGAACTGCTGGCCGGACTGCCGGAGGGAAGCGTGCTGCATCTGGGCAACAGCTCGGCTGTGCGCTATGCCCAGCTCTTCCCGCTGTCCCAGGGAATCAGGGTCACCAGCAACCGCGGAGTGAACGGTATTGAGGGCAGCGTTTCCACCGCAGCCGGATATGCCATGGCCGAACCGGAGCGTCTGCACTTCCTCATCATTGGCGATTTGAGCATCTTCTACGACCTGAACGGTCTGCTTCAGGCACAGCAATGCCCCAACCTGCGTATCCTCCTGCTCAACAACAACGAAGGCGGCATCTTCCACACCCTGCCCGGCATGTCCGATTGCCCGGCCATCCGCGCGCCACACGGCGAAAGCATCATGGGATGGGCAGGCAGCCTGTTTGAATGCGCCCAGGTGGCCAGCGCACCGCAATGGCCCCAGGCACTGGAGCTGCTGCTGTCCGACATAGCCAAACCCGTGCTGGTGGAGGCCTGTACCGAAGCCGGGCAGGATGCCGCCATCTTAGATGAATTTTACCAGAATAATTGATTATGAAACGCGAGTGGACTCCCATCAAGGAATATAAGGACATCATTTTTGACCAGTACAACGGCATTGCCCGTATCACCATCAACCGCGAGCGCTACCGCAACGCCTTCACCCCGCTCACCACGGCGGAAATGAGCGATGCCCTGCGCCTCTGCCGAGAAATGCAGGATATCTCCGTCGTCGTCCTCACCGGCGCGGGCGACACCGCTTTCTGCGCCGGTGGTGATATGAATGTGAAAGGGCGCGGCGGCTATGTGGACACTGAGGGCATTCCCCGACTCTCCGTGCTGGATGTGCAGAAGCAGATTCGCTCGTTGCCCAAGCCGGTGATTGCTGCGGTGAATGGTTTTGCCATCGGCGGCGGGCATGTGCTGCATGTTGTATGCGACTTGTCGATTGCCTCTGAGAATGCCATTTTCGGCCAGACCGGACCGCGAGTCGGCAGCTTCGATGCCGGATTCGGCTCGTCCTACATGGCTCGCTGCATCGGCCAGAAAAAGACGCGCGAAATCTGGTTCCTCTGCCGCAAGTACAATGCCCAGGAAGCGCTGGAAATGGGGCTGGTGAACAAAGTGGTGCCGCTGGAGCAGCTGGAGGATGAATACGTGCAATGGGCAGAAGAGATGATGCAGCACTCCCCCATTGCCCTGCGCCTCATCAAAGCCGGTCTCAACGCCGAGCTGGACGGCCAGGCAGGCATCCAGGAACTGGCGGGTGATGCCACCATGCTCTTCTACATGTGCGATGAAGCACACGAAGGTTCCCGCGCCTTCCTGGAAAAGCGCAAGCCGGACTACTCAAAATACCCGAAACTGCCCTGATGCAGCTCATCGATGCAACACCGCTCATGCACTTCCCGCAGCCACTACACCTGCAGTGGCACGAGCGCGTGCTGCATTTCAAAAAGCCCGCCGCCACCTCGCGCGGAGCCCTGGCAGAACGCCGCACCTTCATCATCAAAGCCAACGGCTTCGGCTTGGGCGAATGCTGCAGCATGCCCGGTCTGCTTCCAGAGCCCACCGCAGATGAGCTGAATTTCTGGTGCACCCGCGTGGAGCAAAACCAGGGATTAGCGGGCATCGCGGCACCCTCCCCCATCCAGTTCGGGCTGGAATGCGCCCTGCTCGCAGCGCTCCAGTCCGGCAAGCCCCGCTGGGATACCCCCTTTACTCGCGGTGAGACGGGCATTCCCATCCACCACCTCATCTGGATGGACAATATCGACGCTATGCTCGCC
>JAFZGH010000238.1 GCA_017555465.1 Akkermansia sp.
TATGGGCCGCTCGAATCATCGTCAATATCAAGGTCAGGACGAACGCATTCAACAGCAACTCCACCACGATATCCGGGTGCAGCAAGTAGAGGATAACAGCCGCAATCAGGAACACACGCAGCCCATATGCCACCGCTACGAGAGAGAAAATTTTCCACCAGGAATATGTTTGATTCGAACTCAGTTTATAGACCATGGCGGCATTATAGCACCAGAAAACGCCCCGTAACAAGCAAAATTCGACAACCGCTGATTCGCTATTTTTCAAGCCATTACACGTAGGTGTTTAATCACCTGCAAGCAGTCTATTTACTCTGCCATCAGCAATTTTCCACTATCATGTTTCCCGATATCTGGCCATCTTATTTATATTATTATAATAATCCCTCTTCTTCGGTATATAAAATAAGCATTTTTCACCCCTTTGCAAATATATCATTACACCCTGTTTTTAATACTTGTTTTGTTTTCTTCTTCTGTTTCTTATAGCCGCGCATAGGTATTTTCGTCACTCAAAATCCAATAGCGTCGAAAACAAAACGTTTTCTCTTATCTTTCTTTATGTATTAAATCAGATTTCTGGCCATATTCTGACATTTTAATGCAGATTTTATACCATGAGCATTTACCTTCCTTGTCATCCTCAGCGCAAGCTTTCTTCCTGCTCGACCTCCCGCCTGGTGTTTTAACACCAGAACAAGTTCTTCTTGCCCATTTCCCCCTCCAGAACACAAAATCCGGCGTACAAATACCCAGCTACAGAGCTCCACGCCCACCATTTGGCCTGTTTTTGAGGTATTTTTATTCACATTTGCCTGATTTGTAAATATTTACAACTTTTTAGAAAAATAGGGCAAAATGACAATTTTGTTTGATTTCCATTCAAAAGAGGCATAAAATAGTCTCATGCGCAAAATTCAACTGCTCCGCTTCCTGGTGCAAGCCCTGTTTATGGCTGGACTGTTCATGAGCTTCATGCCGAAGACAAAAGTCGTGAGTTCATGGCTGCTACCCACCATCATTCTGGCGGGTGTATTCTTCTGCGGATGGGTCTGCCCCTTCGGCGCCGCCCAGGACTGGATGTCGAAGCTGGGGAGACTGCTGCGCCTGCCGCGCCTGCGCATGCCCCAGGGTACCCAACGCTACCTGCAGCTGCTGCGCTATGGCTTCTACCTGGTTTCCACCATGGGCATCACCTTTGCCCTGCTGAAAGGGCCGCACAACTTCTCACGCTTCATGCGCGGAGATTTCCTGACCATAGCCTCTGGCATCATCATCCTTTTCCTGCTCGTTTCTCTGGTCTTCGACCGCCCGTTCTGCAACTATTTCTGCACCGGTGGTGCGCGCATGGGGCTCTTCAGCGTGCTGCGCATCTTCGGCATCAAACGCAACACAGAGCAATGCAGGCAGTGCGGCCAGTGCAGCAAGGCCTGCCCCATGAACATCGACGTGGCCCACACCGATTTTGTGCGCCACCCGAACTGCATCGGCTGCATGAACTGCGTCTCGGCCTGCCCGAAAGGCTATCTGAAATACAGCCTCATGCCTGGCAATAAAAAGAAGTGACAGGCATTCCTGCACACAAAAACAAGCCCCCCGGCGCACAACCGGGGGGCTTGTTTGATTCGGATTCAGCATGAGAGACGATTACACGTGCGTCCGGAAAAGCTCAGACTGCTCCTTGAGCAGGGCGAATGAGTGGCGCACCATGGCGCGGGTTTCATTCAGCAGATTCAGGTAGAGAATACCGTTTCGCATATCCATCACATCCTCCTCGGCGCGGATGAGGTGGTGGCGGATGCACTCGGCGAACTCTGCCTTGAGGTCACCAGACTGCTCCAGCATCGCCTCAATCCCCGCGCCGCCCTCGCTCTGCAACTTGATGCTGAGCCCGGGGAAACAGTCAGAAATGCGGTCGCTCATGGAGAGCAGATCACTCCCCTGCTCTGCAGTCAGCCCCACGTGGTTGTTATCTATATGCTTGTAACTGGCTTTCACCACGGAGAGCAGACACCCTGCCACCTGCATGCTGCTGTCGTGCAGGCGCAGGATGAGCTGACCGCGGTCATACAAGCGCGCCGGCAGGCTGTACAGGCAGGGCAGAATCTGGTCTTCCTTCACGGCCTCCAGAGTGCGGTTGAGCTCGCGCGTCTTCTTGCGCAGGCGCTTTAAGGCGCTGTAATCCTCCGCCAGCAGAGCCTTCACCGTGGCGCGGTAGATACCGTACGAACGTCCCAGACGGTCCACAGAAGCCTCACCCAGCTCCCTCAGAACAGCAGGAGAATCCAGATTGAGTTCCGGCAGCACCTCCGCATTCTTGCGGCGGTGCAGGTAAGCCGATTTCACGAGAATGCCAGCCGCAATCGCGAGCATCAGTCCAATGCCCCAGATACCGCCACACATCATCACAGAGGCCGTGATGACCGCCGCCACGAAAGCTGCCAGCCCGGTCATGAACCAGCCACCAATCACCACCATCACGCCCGTGATGCGGTACACGGCGCTATCACGCCCCCAGGCACGGTCTGCAAGGGAGGAACCCATGGCCACCATGAAAGTCACATACGTGGTGGAAAGCGGCAGTTTGAGCGAGGTTGCCAGTGAAATCAGCAGGGCAGAAACCGTCAGATTCACCGAGGCACGCACCATATCAAAAGCAGTTCCGTCATCCTCGGTCAGTTCCAGCGGCTGGAAGCGCTTACCCACAAAACGGGCCACCGGCGCCGGGGTAATGCGGGTGATGAAGCGGGAAGCCCCCAGTGCCCAGCGAACAGCCGCACGGGCAGGCAGACAGGAACCGAAGCGTTCCTTGCTCACGCCACTGCTGCGGGCAAGCTTCACCTCTGTCTCCGTTACCGTGCGGGCTTTTTTCGAGAAGATGAGAGCCAGCACCATCACCCCGCCTGCAGCCAGCAGATACCAGATATTAGCCTGCACCGGTTCCGCCAGCGAGCCCATGCGCAGGGACTCCAGGGCACCACCGGCCGCCACATGCGCGCTGGCAATGTGGTAGGAGGACTCTGCCGCCATGAACACACCGATGAAGTTCACCAGGTCATTACCCGCAAAGGCAAGAGCCAGCGCACAGGTGCCTGCCAGCACGGTAATGCGCAGGGTATTCACCCGCAGAATATACTGCAGGATGAACGATACCACAAACCAGAACAGCAGGGTTCCCAGCACCACCATTGCGATATTCCCGTTCAGGAACTGCAGCATTTCCGGAGTCACCACGGAGCTGTGCTTAAGCCCCTTGAACACGGCAAAATAGCTGATAGCCGTAAGCGACACAGCACACCAGAGCGAACCGATGTACTTATAGGTGCGCTGGTAGCGGAAGCTGAACAACAGGCGCGAGAACCACATCACCACGCAGCCGCAGGTGAAGGCCACCGCTACCGAGCAGAAAATGCCGGAAATAATCGTGAGCGACTTGGAACTGTTGATGAAGGAGCCCAGCTCCCCTGCACCGTTCTCATATATCGTGAACAAGGCAACAGCCACCGCCGCACCCAGCAATTCAAACACCAGCGACACCGTGGTGGAGGTCGGCAAGCCGAAGGTGTTGAACAAGTCCAGCAGGATGACATCTGTCAGCATCACCGCCAGGAACAGAATCATCACCCCATGGAAAGAAAACTGCGTCGGCACAAACACGCCGCTGCGGGCAATCTCCATCATCCCGCCGGAGAGAGACGCGCCCAGCACAATACCTGCCGCAGCCACTGCCAGCACCACGCCGCGGCGCGCGGCATTACATCCCACCGCCGAGTTCAGGAAGTTGGCCGCGTCATTCGACACGCCCACCACCAGGTCAAACACAGCCAACAGGAGCAGGATGCCCAATATCGCTATATACATTTCGTTCATACGCCCCTTACTCTAGCACAGAGGCGACGCCGAATGCACGCTTTCAAATGTGATTTCTCCGCCACATAGCATGTGGCGGATTTGTCACAATCAATGACGCCGACGGCGGCAACTCAACAGAGTGAGAGCCAGCAGGCTCAAGGTTGCTGAGGCTGGTTCCGGCACAGAGACCATAAAATACACCGCCCCAGTTGAATCCGCAGAATAATACCCGGAGAGCAGCCCCTCCTGCGTCAACGCCGTCACCTGCAAGCCGTCCATAAACTTCACATTTTCGGTAAAATACACTTTCACCGCATCCGCAGAGTCCAGCTCAAACTCACGCAAATCCATGGTCAGGAAACTGCCGTCAACCTGCCAGGACCCATTCAGCAGCTCAGACTGAATATCCAGCACCGCCGCCCCTTTCCGAAGCGTCAGACACGTACCATCCACACTGGAAATCATCTCCGCATCTCCCCACAATATCTGATCAGTCCGCTTCGAATTGGAACTTGAAATTTCCAGTGTCAGGTCATCAACCTTCAAATACCCATCTTCTGAATACAAAGAAGCCCCCGCGGCAACATGGACACCACTGAGCTCCAGATTTTTACCGCCTCCCAGTGTCAGGGCGACGTCTTCAATGCGTCCCAGTTCCTTCCCCTTAGCGGCCGAAAGACGCAGGGAGGAATCGGAAGCAATGGTGGACTCCACATCTGCCAGCGAGCCGGAATCTGACACACCCTTCAGCGATGCCACCTCCTTACTGCCCCGCTGCCAGGAAAGAACCGCTCCATCCTTAAGCTTCACATCTCCCTTGTGTCCATAGAAATCTGCAATATCAGCAGTTTTCTCCAATCTTTCACCGCCTTCAATATACTCTTCCGCATGCTGCACCCCCTCGTGCATGATGAACGTGCCACCGCTTTCCACCGTCACCGTACCCGTCAGGCGCGCATGACTCTCCAGCTCAAAGGTGGCTTTGTCCTGCACCGTCACATTCATCGTAGCATCAGCATAGTGCCAGTCGTTCTCCCGCGTGGTAAAATCAGCCTTATCGCCTTCTCCATAGTTTGTATGATACGTGCCATAGCCATGCACGGTAAGCGTTCCAGCCAGTTTCACCGTACCATTCTGCACGGTCAGTCCACTGTTTTCATGCTGCAGATGTGTCCGGATACCATTCAATTCCCAAGTACCGCCCCCGGCATAGGTGATTGCCAGGGAAGCCTCCTTTGTATCGCTGAGCGACCCGATAAATCGCGTCGAGGATTCTTCCCTATACACCAGCGATGCATGCCCCTTCGTATTGGCAATGACAGCTTCTTCTGTCAGCGCGTTAATGGTGAAGCCATCCCCTCGCTCTTCACCCCTGGAGGTGTACCAATCCATCGAATTGCCATTCATATCCAGCACACCGCCGCCATTACCGAACGTCAAATCGCGGTAAATCTGATTTTCATCGTTAATACGCACCGTCGCCCCTGTATTCACCAGCACATTGTAGGCCGCATAGCCGCCCTTTGTCTGGTTGAGGAGTGTCTCGCCCGTGCCACCCAGATTCAGGAAAATCTCATTATTTCCCTCACCACAGATATTGAGCGTCCCCTCACCCACCTTGCGCCATTCGCGCATGTAGCTGGAATCGGCATTCCGCATACTCACATTCACCTGCACCCCGGCATCCACCACATAACCGGCAGAATCCAGCTGCTTTCCCTCCGCTGCACTGACATTAAACCGCACATTTTTCTTACCATTGGCGGCAAAATGCACATACCCGGCGCCCAAGTCCGTATCCTCCGTCACACTGATACCATAGTCCACATTATCCGTCGCCGCCTCAAGTACCAGGTTCTGCGTCAGAAACAGTCTGGCGTAAGTCGGCCCGGTAGCAGCCACCTTGTCCTTACCCTCCACCACCACACTGTCAGTGGCATTCAGGTAATCTGAGCCATAAGCATACCAGGTATCCGTATTTTTCAAATTCGAAAGCGATTTCCAGGTATGCTGCCCGGTTTCAAGCGCGTTAAAAGATACTGTGTTGTAGTTCTTATCCTGAATGTAATCTGTACTTCCATCGCCCAGATACGCCTTGGCAGGAGAGATGGTAAACTGCACCTCATTCACAGTATCCGTATAACCGCCTTTATCATCAGCTTTCTCTGCGCCTTTAATTCGCAGATTGCCCTGAATGCGCCCCATATCCACACGCACGCTATCGTTTTCGATCACATTCCGGGTCCACTCCGTGGCCTCACCGCCGTACGTATTCTCGGGTTTCCCCTGGTTGTCAGCTGAAGCCCGGTGCACCATTAGAAGCTTGAAACCACCCGTTTCAGCATCGCCCTCCCACACAAAATAAGGGCTGCCGGAATCGCCCTGCTGACCGCCAAAAGGAAGAGGTGTTCCCTCTCCAATACCGGAATCGCCCCATGAAGTAGCGCCCGAAACTTCACCCACCCGAATATTCGTATCAGTGGATGATTGATACCAATTAGTGATGGACCCCACGCCGCCTACCAGATACGCAAGCTTGCTACTTTTGTCTGAAATATTACCAGACGCATCCCTGACTATCTGGGTTCCCCCACCTACGCGATACACCAACTGCCCCTTGTAATCTGAGCTGGCGCCGCCGGCCATCTGGGTCACGGACGCATCCGTTACCAGCTTGACCAGACGGGTAACCTTGTAATCATCCGTAGAATGAAAAATATGGTGAACAAATGTATTATTAGCGCCATATTCCTCAGCGGCGTAATATTTAATTGTTTTCGCTTCGCCGATTCCATAATCATTCCTGCCGAACGTGGGCTCCATCCGCGAGTCATTATGAGCCACCGTCACAGCATAGTTATAGCCGATGAGCGTCATATTGCCGTCATCCGACACGCTATCGAAGCTGATCATCTCGTGCGGCAGTGTATATGCCTCCTGCCCGCCGGTATAGTAAATCTTCACCCCGCCGTCTCGCTGGCGGATGTAGTCCAGCAGTTCATTCGTTGTTCCCGTAACATAACGCCCTGAATTCGTGGCAAAATCCACATAGGTCATGGTCGATACATCTGTATGCCGGACGGCTGCCTGCGCGGTGGAGAGAGCTGCCAGTATCATCAATGAGCGAAACAGAGGACAAGGAAGATGAAATTTCATAGTCCGAAATACCCGTTCTCTTGCTTATAACAAAAAGAGAACCGAAAGACAAGCACAAAGCACATGTATCCCAAGTTTCATCCGGGCTTTTTTCAAATTTTTGTAGTACCGCTGATTGGCAATACGCTGCTAAATTGTAATCTATACGCGACGAGCGAAGCGAGCGGAATTCATAGCCCACGGTAGTGGGCGACAGATGTTAGGCAGGTGCAAGCGTGCGTTAGCACGCGCAGCGCCTGCACCCACCAGAACCCGTGATAACGGGTGACAGAAAGCGATGCTTTATGTTGATGCTTAGCTTTGATTCGCCACCACCCCATTGGTGGCTCACCCCTGGCGGGGCAAACGCTACGCGTTTGTCCAACCTTCGGGACTCTAATTTCCGCTCGCGATGCTAGCCGATAAATTACAATCAACGAAACTTTGGGACACATGTGAGCACAAAGGGAGCACAAAGGGGAGCTGAAAATTCAGATTGACATATCAGCCGTATCATGTAAAATCTTCACAATAGAAGCACAACATTTTCTCTTATGTTCATCAAGAAAACTTTTCTCTCATGCCTGTTTCTTGGGCTGGCCGCACTTGCGGGACTGACAGCTTGCAAAGACCAGGGCAGCCCGCTTTTTTCCTCAGACACCCCTGCTGAACCCGTCGAAATCCGAGAACTTGCCGACTTGGCCGGCAAGAAAGCAGGTTATCTGGAGGGTGGCGTTTTTCCTCATCTTCTCAAAACTCTTCAACCGGACATTGCCGAATTCCAGGCCTTCCATTACACTCAGTTCATGGTGCAAGCTCTTCGCAAAGGCAAGATTGATGCCGTGCTGGAGGACGAGCCTATTGCCCTGCTCTGGGCTGCCTATTACCCGGAAGACCTGCATGTTGCCTTCAACTATGCCGATGACAGCTACGCCTTTGCCACCTGCAAAGGGAACCCGCTGAGCGAACGTCTCAGCGCCGTTATCCAGCAGCTGGAACAAAGCGGAGAGCTGGAGCGATTCAAGGAAAAATGGTGTAAATCCATTGACCAGAATCGCCGCATCACCAAGTGGAATCACAAAAAGGATTACGATGGCAGCGCAGGCACCATCCGTTATGCCACCGACCCAACCCAGGTTCCCATGGCCTATATGGCATATAACGAACTCATGGGGATGGACATTGAAGTCATCAACCGTGTAGCATACGAGCTGAACATGAAGGTCGAGTACATCAAGAAGGACTTTGCCGAGCTTCTTGATGCCGTGCAGAACAACCAGGTAGACCTTGTAGGCGGCTGCCTCTCCATCACCCCGAAACGCAACGACCGCGTTGACTTTACCTATCCATACTACAAAGGCGGCATGGCAGTCCTTGTCCGCAATGTCAACAAGAAAGAAGCTCCCAAGGCGGAATAATTTTTCACCATAATTTTTTCTTATCCCCCCCTTAACACCAATCCCCCCACCTGCCGGAAAGCAGGTGGGGGGATTTCTTATGAGTTCTGTCAGACCAGATGCGGCTTTACTCCTGCGGAGCTTCCGCTTCATCGGCAGCGGGGGCTTCAGCATCCACGGCTTCGGACTCCTCATCTTCGTCGTCATCAGAAATGACGAGGGTGATTTCCTGGATGGATTCCTTGCCGTCGAGCGTGATGAGCTTCACGCCCTGGGTGGCGCGTCCCGTCTCGCGGATGGTATTCACCTTCATGCGGACAGACTGGCCGCCGGTGGTCATAATCATGAGTTCATCGGCATCCGTTACGGTGGTGGCGGACACCACGCGGCCGGTCTTGTCGGTGCAGTTCATGGTCTTGATACCGATACCACCGCGAGTCTGCGGACGGTATTCGTCGAAGGGCGTTCGCTTGCCCAGACCATTTTCGGAGACGACAAGCAGGTTAGCATCCTGCTGCACCACAGCGAGAGCCACCACGTAGTCACCCTCGCGCAGCTTGATACCGCGCACACCGATGGTGTTGCGGCCTTGGGCGCGCATATCGCTTTCAGCAAAGCGGATGCTCATGCCATCGTGCGTGACCAGCACCACTTCATCCTCACCGGAGGTCAGCGCGGCATTCACCAGCGTGTTGCCTTCTTCCAGGTTGATGGCAATGATACCGGCCTTGCGGTAGTTCACGAAGTCATTGAGGGCGGTCTTCTTCACCGTACCGTCCTTGGTGGCAAACACCACATTGCCGGAATCTTCGGCAAAGGTGATATCCTTGCCATCCTCGCTCACGCGGCGTTCCAGACGCAGGATGGCGGCGATGCGCTCATCGGCCTGCATATCCAGCAGGTTCTTGATGGAACGGCCCTGGGCGCTGCGGGCGGCCTCATCAATCTCATACACACGCTCCACGTACACACGGCCGGTGTTGGTGAAGAACATGATGTAGTCGTGGTTCTGGGCGGCAAACAGGTGCTCCACGAAGTCGTTGGCATCCTTCTTGCTCTTGGTGGTAGCAGCCTTGATACCCTTGCCACCACGGGCCTGCAGGCGGTACTCATCGGAGTTGGTGCGCTTGATGTAACCGCTGTGCGTGATGGTCACAATCATGGAATCGTTCGGGATGAGGTCCTCGATGGCCATGTCGCCCTCGAACGGGATGATGTGGGTCATACGCGGGGTGGCGTACTTCTCCTTGATGGCGCGCAGCTCGTCCTTCACGATACCCAGCACGCGGCTTTCGTTGGCGAGGATGTCCAGATAATCCTCGATGAGCTCCAGCAGCTTCTTGTACTCATCGGAAATCTTGTCGTTTTCCAGAGCGGTGAGCTGGTAGAGGCGGAGTTCGAGGATGGCGTTCACCTGGCGCTCGGTGAATACGTACTTGTCCCCCTGCACGGAGGGCTGGCTGTGAATGAGGATGCCCAGTCCCTTGGCCAGCTCCGTGGGGAAGCTGAATTCCATGAGTCGGTTGCGGGCGTCCTCGCGGTTCTTCGAGTCACGGATGATGCGGATGAACTCATCCATGTTGGCCAGGGCAATGAGGTAGGCCTCCAAAACCTCGGCGCGGTCCTCTGCCTTGCGCAGCAGGAACTTCGTACGGCGCACGACCACCTCGCGGCGGTGTTCGACGTAGAAGTTGATGGCGTCTTTCATGGAAAGCACCTTGGGGCGGCCCTCGTGAATAGCCAGCATGTTCACGGAGAACGAGGTCTCCATGCTGGTGAGCTTGTAGAGCTGGTTGATAACCACCTGCGGGCGGGCATCGCGCTTGAGCTCGATTTCGATGTAGTCCGTCAGGTCGCGCATGCCGGCAATATCGGTGATAATCTTATCACGCACCAGTTCGGCAATACGTTCCTGCAGTACGGCGCGGTTCACGCCGTAGGGCACATCGGAAATATGGATGAACTCGCGGCCGTTCTCGTTGGTGACCACTTCCATCTTGCCGCGCATGCGGACGCTGCCGCGGCCGGTGCGGAAGTAGCTGTCAATTCCCTTGTAACCCAGCACATAGCCGCCGGTGGGGAAGTCCGGCCCCTTGATGTAGGCGCGCAGCGCTTCGCTGGTAATGAGGGGATTGTCGATAAAGGCACAGATACCATCCACCACTTCGCCCAGGTTGTGCGGAGCCATGTTGGTGGCCATACCCACGGCAATACCCGTGCCGCCGTTCACCAGCAGGTTCGGGAATGCGGAGGGGAACACCACGGGTTCCGTGAGGCGGTTGTCGTAGTTCGGCTGGAAATCCACCGTGTCCTTGTCCAGGTCATCCATGAGGGCAACGCCCAGGTGGCTCAGCTTGGCTTCGGTGTATCGCATGGCTGCGGGCGGGTCACCTTCCGGCGTACCGAAGTTACCCTGCCCCTGCACCAGGATGTCGCGCATGTTCCAGGGCTGGGCCATGGTCACCAGCGTACCGTAGGCGGACTGGTCACCGTGCGGGTGGTAGTTACCGATGGTGTCACCCACGATTTTACCGCACTTGATGGTGCCCTTGCTGGGCACAAGCCCCAGTTCGTGCATGGCATAGAGCACGCGGCGCTGGGAGGGTTTGAGACCGTCGCGCACATCCGGCAGGGCGCGGGAGATAATCACCGACATGGAGTAGTCCAGGAAGCTGCGGGAGACCTCCTCTGCCACATCGACGGGACGAATTCTTGTATCGCTCATAATCAGAATGAAATCAGTTCAGGGTTACACGTCGAGGTTGCGGACATTGAGGGCATTGTCCTCAATGAAACGGCGGCGGGGTTCCACCAGGTCGCCCATGAGGATGGTGAACATCTTGTCAGCCTGCACGGCGTTGTCGTCATCCAGACGCACGCGGAGCAGCTCACGCTTCTCGGGGTCCATGGTCGTGGCGTAGAGGTCCTTGGCGTCCATTTCACCCAGACCCTTGAATCGGGTGATGGTCACGCTGCGGCCGCCGATTTCCAGCACCTTGGCCAGGATATCGCCCACAAAGAAGATGGGCGTGACCGTGTTGCGGGCGTTCTCCACCAGCTCGAACACCGGGGCATCATCGCTCAGCAGGTGGTCGGGCTGGATACCGAGTTCCTCCAGGCGGGCCAGCACGCGGGAAATGGCCTTGGCCTCGTGCAGCTCGTGCAGCAGGGCGCGGCGGCTGGGGCCTTCGCGCACCGGCAGCGGGTTGGCAGCCAGTTCTTCCTCGCTGGGTTCGCCGAAGAGGAAGAGGTCGCGGTTCTCCTCAGAGAAGGCGGACAGGCTGTCCATATCGGCAAAGTACTGCACCTCCTCATCATTACCGCAGCGCACCTTCACCAGGTACTGCGGGAAGGCACCATTGTCGGCGCGGTGGCGCAGCAGGTCCTTGAAGTCGCCGCCGTGCTGGGCCACGCTGCCCTCGTACTTCTGCAGGTTGATGAGGGTTTCGAGAATAGCCATGAGGGAATCTGCATCGAATTCCTTGCTCTTATCCGGCGTGCGCAGGGTAACATCGCCCGCGCCCAGGGAAATGAGCTTGCGGTTGAGAGCCACCTCATCCTGCACATACTGCTCCACCTTGCGGTGAATCACACGGTACAGCGGGGGCTGGGCAATGTAGAGGTAACCGGCACGCACCAGCTGCGGCATGTGGCGGCAGAATAGCGTGAGCAGAAGGGTGCAGATGTGGGAACCGTCCACGTCGGCATCAGCCATAAGGATAATCTTGTGGTAGCGCACCTTGTTGAGGTCAAACGAACCCTCACCTTCGCCATCGCCGATACCGGCACCAATGGCGGTGATGATGTTCTGGATGGTCTCACTGCCCAGGGCTTTATCCAGACGGGCCTTCTCCACGTTGAGAATCTTACCACGCAGCGGCAGGATAGCCTGCGTGCGGCGGTCGCGACCCATCTTGGCAGAGCCACCTGCGGAGTCACCCTCCACAATGAACAGCTCGCTGAGCTTCGGGTCACGGCAGGAGCAGTCTGCCAGTTTGCCGGGCAGACCACCGCCCACGGTCATGGCGCTCTTACGCACGCTTTCGCGGGCCTTGCGGGCGGCTTCACGGGCGCGGGAGGCAATGAGGCAGCGGTCGATGATGGTCCTGGCCACCTGCGGGTTCTCCTCAAAGTATTCCTTCAGCTCCTCGTAGACCACGCTGCTCACCACACCTTCGATTTCGGTGTTCACGAGCTTGTCCTTGGTCTGGGAGGAGAAGCGCGGATTGGGCATCTTCACGCTGATGACGGCCACCAGGCCTTCGCGCACGTCATCGCCGTTCAGACTGGGGTCCTTATCCTTGAGCAGGTTGTTGCTCTTGGCGTAGTTGTTGATGGCGCGGGTCAGCGAGCTGCGGAAACCGGAAAGGTGCGTACCGCCGTCGGCGTTGAAAATGGAGTTGGCATAGCACTGAATCTGGTAGCGGTCGCTGTCGTTGTACTGCATCACCACATCCACAATCACATCGTCCTCCATGGTCTTGCCGTCGTACTCCACCTCGATGTGGCGCACACCGCTCATGGCGATGGGTTCGGCCGTGATGAGCGTCTTGTTCTCGCCCAGCTGCTTCACGAACTCGCGGATACCGTCGGCATAGTAGAAGGTCTCGGTGCGTTCCTGGCCGCTGCGCTCGTCCACCAGTTCGATGACGAGGCCGGGGTTCAGGAAAGCGAGCTCGCGCAGGCGGCGGGCCAGCAGGTCAAACTTGAACTCGACCGTATCGGTGAAGATGGTCGGGTCGGGCAGGAAGGTGATGGCCGTGCCGGTCTGGCTGTCCGGGCAAGGGCCTACCACATGCAGCTTCTCGGTGGTCTTGCCACGCTCGAAAGTGATGACATGGCGCTTGCCGTCGCGGCGCACCTCCGCCTTGAAGAAGTCGGAAAGTGCGTTCACGCACTTGGCACCCACGCCGTGCAGACCGCCGGAGTACTTGTACGCACCCTGGCCGAACTTACCACCGGCATGCA
>JAFZGH010000239.1 GCA_017555465.1 Akkermansia sp.
ACGCGGATGATGTCATCTGGCTGAAGCCCTTGCAGAACGGATGGAAAATATACACACGGCGTTCCCGTTTTTTCGGGGAAGAGGTGCCATGGCCGTTTGCGCTCAAGAAGCTGCAGCAACTCAATGAGGGGCTGGCTGCGTTGGCGGCCACCCCCACGCGCGAGGGTCTGGATGCTCTGCTGCCCCCGTTGCCGGACAAGCCCGTCATCGTGCTGCGCGAGGGATTCCAGCCCGGCATGTACATCGCCATTCTGGTGGTGCCGCGTGATTATCCCGATGGAACGTTCCAGGTGCGGGCTAAGGAATATACCAGGGGAACGGAGTTAAGTACACGGGGACTGGAGAGCATCAACTATGCACCGCAGCCATATCGGAACTTCTGCAAACTGGCTGTTTCCGAGGAAATCATGGTGTACAGCGGTGAATGGGGCGAATTCTATGCCAGCACCTGGGAACTGTACTTCACCCCGGCGGGCGGCGGCGACCCCCACTGCGTGAACAGCCAGCTCTACCTCATGCAAGGCTGGACCCGCTGAAAGTACAAAGTCCGAAGTGGGATATTTCCTGTGCGTTCTAGCAGCAGATAGGAAGGGAAAGCAAGGCTTATTGCCCCGGCTTTTGAAAGCCGGATTGGGTACAGTTGCTTGCATTACCCCAGCACACATCCGGTCAGGCAGTTAGCGGTGCTCAAACTCTTTCTGCTGGCGCAGCCTGCCTGTCTCTATACTTCGTACTTCCCACTCCGGACATCGTACTTGTGTCTTGATTGTGACGCCTTCGTTAAAATTTGCTGGCTGGCGTATTTTTAGCTCGCTTTTTTGCGCTAAAAGTGGCACAGTTAACAGGAACAGAATCTGCATCAAGATTATGAGTGAACCGACACAAGCTCCGTACAAACGAATCCTTCTGAAACTTAGTGGCGAAGCCTTGCGTGCCCCCGGCAGCAAGGACAATATCTCCCCGGAGATTGTGGCCCGCATTGCCCGCGAAATCGCTGAGGCCCAGCAGAAGGGGAATCTGCAGATTGCCATCGTGGTGGGTGGCGGCAATATCTGGCGCGGCGCCAAGGCCAGCGTGCGCGGCATGGATCGCCCCACGGCGGACTATGTGGGCATGCTCGCTACGGTGATGAATGCTCTTTCCATCTGCTCCGCAGTGCAGGAGGCCGGTGTGCCCGCCCATGTGCAGAGCGCCATTGAGATGAAGAATGTGGCAGAACCCTATGTGCGCAACAAGGCCCGCCACCAGCTGCGCGCTGGTGAGGTGGTGGTGTTTGCCGCCGGCACGGGCAACCCCTTCTTCAGCACCGATACGGCCGCTGCGCTGCGCGCTTGCGAAATCAATGCCGAAGTGGTGATGAAGGCTACCTCTGTGGACGGCGTCTACACCGCCGACCCCAAGACCGACCCCACCGCCACCCGATTTGATGCTATTTCCTACGAGGAGTGCATCTCCCGCAACCTGAAGGTGATGGACCAGACCGCTTTCACCCTGTGCAAGGACAATGCCAAGCCCATCATGGTGTTCGACATGCACCAGCCCGGCAACATCACC
>JAFZGH010000240.1 GCA_017555465.1 Akkermansia sp.
AGAGCAGCACGCCCGCTCTCTGGGGGCAGATGTTGCCAAGTTTGCCTTCCGCCTGCACAGCGCAGAAGATATGATGGTGGGTGTGGAGCTGCTGCGCCGCGCCACCGGTACTACCACTGTTATGGGCATGGGCTCGCTCGGGGCAGTCAGCCGACTCCTCTACGCCCAGCATGGCGCCTGCCTGGTCTATGGTTACCTGGGTGATACGCCCACTGCCCCCGGCCAGTGGTCTGCCGAGCTCTGCCGCCGTACGCTTGATGCGATTGCTAATTAATTGGCTTCCTGCGTAGGAAAGCAAGAGAACATCACATTGTTGTGAGCACAAGCATGATGCTCACAATGATGATTTTGCCCAACACTCCTGCCAGTGTTCCCAGCGTGGCACCCAGACCCGATTTGGCAGAATCTTTGGCGTTCTTCTTCTGGAAATGCCTCTCAGCTACAAAAGCTCCCAGGAACGGGCCTATAATCACGCCTATCGGGAACAGGAACAGCGAGCCGAGCACCAGACCAATCATGCTGCCCCAGAAAGCCTGCCTGCTGCCGCCGAACTTGCGCGCACCCATGGCGGTGGTGATATTATCCACCAGTGTGCCGAAGATGGCCAGCGCCAGCATGATGCCCCAGAACCACCAGGAAGGATAAGGCTCACCCGCCGCAACAGCATAGCACACACTGCCCCCCAGCGCTACAAAACAGCCCGGATACGGCAGCACAGCTCCTGCAAAACCTGCAACGAACAACACCGCCGCCGCCACATACAGACAAGCCGCCGTGAAATCCAGACCCGCAAACCAATTACCCAACTCCCCCAGCATAATTAACCATTAATCCTTATTCACTGTCCCAGGTTTGCCTCGCGGATGCCGGCGCGCTTGCGGGCAGTAGCCTCCAGGATGCGCTTGCGCATGCGGATGAAGTGCGGCGTGGCCTCCACCAGCTCATCCGGCTCAATGTATTCGATGGCGCGCTCCAGCGAGAACACGCGGGGCGGGGTGAGCTGGATGGAATCGTTCTTGGTAGCGGAGCGGTGGTTCGTGAGGTGCTTCTCGCGGGTCGGGTTCACCGGAATATCGATATCCTTCGGGTTCTCGCCCACAATCATACCCTCGTACACCTCATCGCCGGGGGCAATGAACAGCGTGCCGCGTTCCTCCATGGCCTGCAGCGCGTAGGGGCGGGCAATGCCGTTCTCCATGGAAATGAGTGTGCTGGTCTGGCGCGTGGTGATTTCGCCGGCGTAGGGGGCGTACTCCTTGAACAGGTGAGAGAAGATGCCGTGGCCGCTGGTCAGGTTCACCAGTTCGAACTCGAAGCCGATGAGGCCGCGCGTGGGAATGGTGGCCTGGATGGTGGTGCGGCCGCTGCCATTGGCTTCCATGTTCTCCAGAATACCGCGGCGGTTGCCCAGGATACGCACCGTACCATTGGCGCACTCATCCGGCACTTCAATGAAGACGGTTTCGAAGGGCTCGCAGTTCACGCCGTCGATTTCACGCACAATCACCTTCGGGCGGGAGACGAGTACCTCGTAGTTTTCGCGGCGCATCTGCTCCACCAGAATGGCGATCTGCATCGTGCCGCGGGCAGATACGCTGAACACACCGGCCAGGTCGGTGTCCTCCACCTTGATGGAGATGTTCGTGCGCATCTCACGCATCAGGCGGTCACGAATCACGCGGCTGGTCACATTCTTGCCATCGCGGCCACCCAGCGGGCCGTCGTTGATGCTGAACTCCATCTGCACCGTCGGTGGTTCAATCGTTACAAAGGGCAGGGGCTCGCCCTCCGGGTCGGCGGTGAGGGTCTGGCCGATGTCTACATCCTCGAACCCGGAAAGGCCGATGATGTTGCCGGCTTCGCCCACAGTAGAGTCAGTGGTCTGCAGCCCGCTGTATTCAAAAAGCTTTGTCACCTTGGCCTGCTGGCGGGAACCATCCTGGCGCAGGAGGTAGAGCGTGTCGCCCTTCTGTACGCGGCCACTGGTGATGCGGCCCACCGCCACGCGACCCACGTAGTCGTCCCAGTCGATATTGGAGATAAGCATCTTGAACGGCTTATCCGGGTCGGCATCCTTCGGGGCGGGAATGTGCTTCACAATCTGGTGCAGCAGCGGCGAGCAATCCACCGGAGCCTCACCCTCAGGGTTGTTCATGAAATAACCATCGCGGGCAGAGCCGTATACAAACGGTGCCTCAAACTGCTCCTCTGTTGCATTCAGATCCAGCAGCAACTCCAGCACCTGGTCATGCACCTTCATCGGGTCGGCATGCGGGCGGTCAATCTTATTGATGACCACAATCGGCAGCAGCCCCTCCTCCAGCGCCTTACGTAGCACAAAACGCGTCTGTGCCTGCGGGCCCTCGTAAGCATCCACCACCAGAATCACACCATCCACCATCTTCATCACACGCTCCACCTCAGCACCGAAATCCGCGTGCCCGGGTGTATCCACAATGTTAATCGTGTAATCATTCCAGTGAATAGATGTATTCTTGGCTTTGATGGTGATGCCCTTCTCGCGCTCCAGG
>JAFZGH010000241.1 GCA_017555465.1 Akkermansia sp.
TAGAAGCGGCCATCCTGCATGCGGCCCTGGTAGGCGCCGTTGCGGTCGTAGAAGCGCTTGTTGCCGCTGGGGTCGGTTTCGGTGCGGCCTTGGTAAGCGCCGTTGCGGTCGTAGTAGTTTTCTGCCAGTGCGGGTAGCAGGAGCAGTGCGAGCAGGGGGATGAGTAGCTTTTTCATGGGTTAGTTGACGGTGGCGGTGGTTTCGCCCTTGGCCAGGCGGATGCGCAGCTGGTCGCCGCGGTGCAGGGTGGCGGCGTTGCGCGCGAGTTTGCCGTCTGTGGTGCTGACGAGGGCGAACCCGCGGTCGAGCGCGTTCTGGGGGCTGGCGGCGGTGATGCGGGCTGCCAGGGTTTCGAGGCGTGCGCGCTGTGCTGCCAGGCGGGCATGCAGGGTGTTGAGCAGGTTCTGGTGGTGGTGTTGCAGCTGAGTGCTGGCGTGGTGAATGTGGTGCAGTACGGCTGCGGTGGAGAGGCGGGCTTTGCTGACGGCCAGTCGGTTGCGCTCCTGCTGCAGACGTTGCTGCAGGGTGCTGTGCAGGGCTTCGGTGAGGGTGTCGAGGCGCTGCTGGTAGGGCGCGAGCAGCTCCATGGGGGTGCCCAGGCGGCTTTGCCTGGCTAGCTTGAGGCGCAGGTGTGCCATCTGTATGCTGCGTGTGAGCTGGCGGCGCAGGTTATCTGCCACCCCGGCCAGCCAGGTGCGCAGTTCTGCGGCATCGGGCGTGGTGAGCTCGATGGCGGCGGTGGGGGTGGGGGCGCGCAGGTCGGCCACAAAGTCGGCTATGGTGAAGTCTGTCTCATGCCCCACGGCGGAGACGACGGGAATGGGGCAGGCGGCAATGGCGCGTGCCAGCACTTCTTCGTTGAAACACCACAAATCTTCCAGGCTGCCGCCGCCGCGGGCAATGATGATGTAGTCCACGGCGGGCAGATTGTAGCGTGCGGGGTTGCCCAGCTGCTCCAGGGCGTGAGCGATGCCGAGTTCTGCGCCCTTGCCCTGCACCTGTACGGGGTAGAGGTAGGTGCGAATCCAGGGGGCGCGTTGCTCCAGCCGGTGGCGCATGTCCTGGATAACGGCGCCTGTGGCGCTGGTGACCAGGGCTACGCTTTGCGGGAAGCGCGGGATGCGGCGTTTGCGGGCAGGGGCGAAGAGGCCTTCTGCGGCGAGCCTGGCTTTCAGGGCTTCAAATTGCTGCTGCAGGGTGCCGATGCCGGCTTCCTTTACGGAATCGACGATGAATTGCAGCGAGCCCCGGCCTTCCCACACGGTGGCTTTACCGCGCAGTTCCACGAGCATGCCTTCGCTCAGGCGCAGCCGCATGCTGCGCGCGCGGAAGGCATACAGCGTGCACTGCAGCTGGCAGTGCGCATCCTTGAGGGTGAAGTAGATATGCCCGCTGCTGGCGGCTTTGCAGGAGCCGATTTCGCCCACCACGCTCTGCTCGCCGACATTGACCTCAACCGTCTGTTTGAGACGGCAGACCAGCTCTGTTACCGAAAGAGGCATGTGGAATTACGAATTACGAATTACGAATTACGAATTACGGTGTTAGTTTGGGCGAATTGTTTCAGGGTGTGTTTCTGAACGAAGCACTGATGGTGCAATAATTCGTAAATCGTAAATCAAAAATCGTAAATTATTTCTGGTTCGGGTCCTGCCAGGCGGGGTCGAAGCCTTTGGCGTAGGTGAAGAGGTCGCGGTGGATGTACTCGTAGTATGTTTCGCGGGCCTCGTCATCCAGTTTGTACCAGATGGCCACATTGAGTGCGCGGGCGACCTTCTGCATCATTTTGAGGGTGAGCTCGCGTCCCATACGGGCTTTCTGCACCTGTTTGTGGGTGAGCTGCTCGGTGGAGACGCTGACGAGGTCGTGATTATCCAGCCCCCAGTATTGCATGATGGAGTCAATACGCTGGGTGCCGTGGTTGAGTTCGTTTAGTTCGTTCATCTTTAAGGATAATATGGTTGTTATACAGGGCGGGTGGTTGGAAAACGGTTATAACCCCGGAATATGGCGCACGTAGAAGCCGCCGCAGGGGCGGGATTCGGTGTACCAGCGGGGACCGACTCCGCGGCTGGTGCCGGTGGTGTCAAAGCGCATGCCGGCTATCATGAGGAACACGTGGCCGCGCTTGGCGTAGACGGTGAGCCATTTGCCAAAGCCGGGATGTCCCCACTTCAGGAAGTCGCGGGAGGAGGGGTAAGTGTCTTTCTTGAGCATGCCGCATTCGCGCAGCACAAAGGCTACCGAGCCGGAGCAATCGTAGGCGGAGTCTATGTGTTTGCGGTGGCCGCCGCCCATGCGGTAGGGCTTGCCGACGATTTTGTTGCCGGCGGCAATGGCCTTGCGGATGCGCGCGGGGGCCTTGTAGGGGATGGTGACCTTGCCGTTGCGCATTTTCTTGGGGGTAAAGCCTTTGTGGTACACGTACTTGGGGGTGCGTGCATTGCTGTTGAGCTGCTGCTGGCAGCCGTTGAAGGCCAGCAGGGCTAACAGGGGCAGGAGTATGGAGAGAAAACGGTTCATGTGTTGTTTAGTTATAGTGTATTTTAGCACAGA
>JAFZGH010000242.1 GCA_017555465.1 Akkermansia sp.
AATACGCCTCTGCATTCGCTCTGCTCTCACCGCGGTGAGGTGGATAAATCACTTCTGCTGGGGCGCGTCAAGGCCTTGCTGGATGCCGGGGCAGATGTGAATGCGCTCACCACCGCCGGCCACACCCCGCTGGATGTGGCGCTGGAGCAGAAGGGCGATGAGGAAAAGCCCATCGATGAGAAGAACGGTACGCTGCCGCTGCAGCAGGAGGTGATTGCCCTGTTGCAGGAACGTGGCGCAACGCGTGGCTGCCAGATTCTTTGCCCGAAACCCCGATTCTGCGGGCGCGTGTTGATTAATGGCTCCCTGCCGGATGAAAACCAGGTGCGCTACCTCTGCAAGGAGGAATCCGGTGCCAGGGTGGAACTGGTCAATCACGCCTGGCATGGCGAGGGTCTGGGGGCGCTGGTTGATGAAGCCGCGTTGGATGACGAGCAGAAGCGTGCCGTGCTGGCTCATACCTGTTATCTGGAGCTGAGCATGGAGGCCGAGGGCGCAGTACCTTTTGAACTGGCGATGCGCTATGTGCGTACTCTCTGCTCGCTGGCGCAGGTGCAGGGGTGCGTGGGCATGGATTTCGGCCGCACGATTGTGAATCCAGCGTATGCTCCGCACTTGCCGGAGCACCCCGATGCTGTGCTGGGCATTCTGGTGCAGGGCTCCGTCCTCGAAGTGGAGCCGGGGCGCGTGGGGCTGCTGACAGATGGTCTTGCAGATCTGGGCTTCCCTGAGGTGTTCTGCCCCGATACGGAGCAGGGCGTTGGCATTGTCCAGCAAATCGTGCTGCCCATGCTGGTTCTGTTCAATACCTGCCTGGAGCACAACCACCGCGCCTTCATATCCCCGGAGTTTTCGCTTGTGGCGCGTTGCGAGCCGCTCGGCCCTGCGGGTACCAAGGTGCTCACCATCACGCCCGACCGCACTCATTACCGCGACTGAGCAGGCTTGTCTTCTGGCCGTTGAAGATTTTGCAGGATAGGACAATCTCCCGATAGTTGGCCATGAGGACTCTCCGCCGCTGGATTCAGGCCGCGCCTCTGTTTCTGCCGCTGCTGGCCGCGCTGGGGGCGATTCCCGGCGGGTGGTGGTGTGCGGTGGCGTGTGCGGCGGTGCTGCTGGCGGCGGCGTGCCGCTTGTGGCGCGTGGCATGGTGTGCGTTGCTGTGTGCACTGGTGGCCGGCATTCATTCAGCCCTGGTGGAGCAGCGCGCAGCGGAGTTCCGTCAGCTGGTGGAGGAGCACGAGGTGGTGCAGCTGCACGGCACGGTGGAACGCTCGCTGCGCCGGGGCTGCGTGCTGAGCACCGGGTGGAATGGCGTGCGTGTGGTGGTGCGGGGAAATACTCCCTACACGCCCGGCGATGTGGTGCAGATACGCGCTGCTCGGCAGGAGCCGCGCCCAGCCGGGGTGCCCGGTGTCTTTGATGCGGATTCCTGGATGCGTTCGCAGGGCTATGCAGCCACGCTGGATTTCATCGAAGGGGAGAAACTCGGTAAACCGCTCTCCCTGCGCACGGTGCAGCACTGGGGACTCCGCCTGCGGGAGCAACTGGTGGCCCGCCTCATGCCGCCGGGAACGGAATCCGACCCCGCCCGGCAGGTGCTCTGCTCGCTGGTGCTGGGCGATAAAAGCGGTGCGGAGGCTGAAACGATGGAGTCTTTCCGCAACGGCGGCTGCCTGCATGTCTTTGCGGTGAGCTGCCTGCATGTGGGGCTGGTGGCCACGATTTTCTGGATGCTGTTCCGCCTGCTTCGTGTGCGGCCTGTGGTGATTCGTCCTTTGCTGCTGGCAGTGGTGGGGGGATATGTGCTCATGACGGGATGCGCAGTTCCGGCTATCCGGGCGTACCTGATGCTGGCAGTGCTGCTGCTGGGCTTCATGCTGCGGCGGCGGGTGAGCCTGCTGAATACCTGGAGCTTTGCAGCGCTGCTCATTCTGCTCATTGACCCAAGCCAGCTGCGCAACGCCGGATTCCTGCTTTCGTTTGGTGTCTATGCCGCTATCTGTGTGGCGGTTCGCACCGTCATGTGCGAGAAGGCCTGGTTCGGGCCGGATGACTACATCCCCGTTTCGCTTCGCACTCGCTGGGAGATGCGCTGGAGCAATATCGAGGTGTTCATCCGCGGCACAGTCATCGTGGCGTTGAGTGCCTGGCTTGTGTCGCTTCCCATTACCCTGTGTTTCTTTCACTCGGCTAACACCAGCAGCTTTCTGACCAACATCGCCATCTCGCTCCTGGTGCCGGTGGTGATGCTCTTCGGCCTGCTGCACCTCTGCCTGGGTTCTCTTCTCACTGGCTGGGTTGCGCAGAAATCGGCCGCATGGCTGCTGGCGGTGGTGGCGTGGTTTGGCGAGCTGCCATATGCGTATCTGCCTGCGCAGGAACCTGCTCCGCTGCACTCCATCCTGCTGCAGAGCTCCAGCTACGGTGGTCATTTTGCCATGCTGGGGAATCACGGGGTGTTGATTGACTGCGGAAACCGCAGCACTGCCGAAATGAAAACCGTGCCCACCTTGTTTCATGCCGGCTATACCCCGGCCGCGCTGCTGGTCACGTCTCCGCGCCTCAGCGTGGGCGGCGGGGCTGAGGTGGTGCAGCGCATGTGGCCGGGGATTCCTGTTATCCGGGTGCATGAGCTGCCGCCGGAGGGAATATCTTTCGAAACCCAGGCCGGGCGTTTTTCGGTTTATGCTCCGCCTGCGGAACTGGCGCGCAGAAAAGCGGCTGATTACCATCCAGTTGTGCTCTGGAAAAGCGCTGCGGGCCGCGTGCTGTATGTGGGAAATGCTTCTTATGCCTGTTATGCGCCTTTTTCCGGGCAGCCGTGCGATGCGGCGATACTCGGCAGCAACACTGCCGCAGAGGAAATAAACGCCAGACAGGTGATTTACCTGCCTGGCGATGGGGAAAACGTGCAGCTGGAGCTGTAATCAGCGTGTGGAGATGGTCAGCCCCTTGAGCAGAATCTCCAGGTTGTTCTGCGTGTGAGCGATGTTTTTGAGCAGGCATTGCAGCCCCTCCCAGCCGGGCAGAGTAGCCAGCTGTCGGCGCACTTGCAGCACGCGGACCAGTTCGTCCGGGTGGTATAGGCGGTCATCATTGCGGGTGCCGCTCTGGGGAATGGAAATAGCCGGGTAAATGCGGCGCTCGGAAAGCTCCCTATCCAGGCGGATTTCCATGTTGCCTGTGCCCTTGAATTCCTCAAAGATGATTTCATCCATGCGGGATTCTGTTTCGATGAGGCAGGTGGCGATGATGGTGAGGCTGCCGCCTTCCTCCACCTTGCGCGCGGCGCCGAAGAATTTGCGCGGCTTTTCCAGCGCGTTGGAGCCCAGACCGCCGGACATGGTGCGCCCCCCGCTCTGGTTGGCATTGTAGCCGCGGGCCAGGCGGGTGAGGGAATCCAGCATGATGATGACATCGTGCCCCTGTTCCACCAGCCGGCGGGCGCGTTCCAGAATCAGGTCACTGAGCTGTGCATGGCGGCGGGAGGGCTCGTCAAAGGTGCTGGCGTATACCGGCACATCCACTGTATCTTCGAAATCAGTCACTTCCTCCGGGCGTTCATCCAGCAGCAGCACCAGCAGGTCGCTCTTTGGATAATTCGCGCGCAGGCTTTTGGCCATCGTCTTGAGCAGCACGGTCTTGCCGCCGCGCGGCGGTGCCACCACCAGGGCTCGCTGCCCCATACCCAGCGGGGTAATCAGATCCAGCACACGCATGGCCGGGCTCTTGATATCCGGGTTTTCCAGGATGAGTCG
>JAFZGH010000243.1 GCA_017555465.1 Akkermansia sp.
ATTCGTGAGGAGATTCTGGAGGATGGCGTTGTCATCACGCCCGAAACCATCACTACCTACACTCGCGATGCCGCTGGTCGCGTGCTCACAGAGCGTAAGGACATCGGTGCGATGACCACGATTGAAACCACACAGTACGACCTGCTCGGCCGAGAAATTGCCCGTACTGACATCCTCAATCGCACCACGATAACCGCTTACAGCGAAGATGGCCTCACTACTACGGTGGCAACTCCTGTAGGGGCAACTCTCATCACTACCCTCTATGCAGATGGAACACTTGCATCAGTAGGTGGTACAGGGCAGCGTTCGCTGGTGTATGAATATAGTGTGCAGGGCAACGCGCTTTGCACCACGACACGCTTGACGGATGAAGCAGGCACGCTGCTCTCACAGACGCTCACCAACAGCTTCGGGCAGATTGTGCAACAGGTGCAGCCTACTATTACGGAGTCTCTGCTGAGCACTATTCGTGAGTACAATGTCAAGGGGCAACTCGTGAAGCAATGGCAAAGTAGCGGTGAAGTTGCGATGGCACCCACGCTCTTTGAGTATGATTCCTTCGGTAATCTTACTAAGCAGACTCTTGCGCTGTCAGATGAACCCAATAGCAGTAATTCGCCGATTACTGAGTTTACTTACACTCTTGAGTCGACCGATGAGGGCGTCTTTTCCTGTACCACACAGACGCGTTATAATGCAGCAGCCCAGCCGCTCACCAGCAAGCAGAAACAGCTTATCTCTCAGCTGAGTCCCACGCTGGAGAGTAAAGTGATTTCTGTTAGCGAACGCGGCTTGACTTCTACTCAATGGAGTGTCTATAATACAGATACGAAACGTGTCCGGTACAGCAGCGTTCCCACATCATCCATCACCGCCGAGGCGGTGACGGTGGATGGCTTTGCGGTTTCGCAGAAGGATGTTTATGGTATCGTGACCACCGCCACCCGCCGCTACACCGCCATGGGCATGGAGCTGGCGCATACCGATGGCCGCGGCAATACGACCACCAAGGTGACGGATATTGCGGGGCGAACGCTCACAGTGACGGATGCCGCCGGAAATGTGACAACTACTGCTTATGATAGCGCACATGACCAGCCCGCTACGGTAACGGATGTTATGGGGAACGTGACCCACTACCGCTATGATATCCGCGGCCGCAAGGTGGCCGAATGGGGAACGAGTATTCAGCCTGTGTGCTTCGGTTATGATGAGGCGGACAACATGGTCAGCCTCACGACTTACCGCAACCCGGCAGCTGATATCACCACCGACCCAGCTGATATGCAGGGTGATGTGACCACCTGGGTATACGATTCCGCCACCGGGCTGGAACTCCGCAAGACCTATGCCGACAACAGCTCCGTGGTGAAAACCTACGATGCTTTCAACCGCCTGGAGACAGAAACCATCGCCCGCGGAAAGGTCAAAACACACAGTTACGAAAGCGCCCGTGGACTGTTGCTGAGTACCACTTATTCGGACTCTACCACCCCGCGCAGTTATGCCTACAACCACCTCGGCCAGCTCACACAGATGACCGATGCTGCTGGGGTGCGCACCATCGGCTACAACGCCTACGGCGAGCAGGAGACGGATTCCCTGCTGGCAGGCGGCAAGACCCACCTCATCACTGAAATGCGCGATGCCCTGGGCCGCTCCTCCGGCTACACCTACGCCAAAGACGGCACCACCCTGCAGACCGTCACCACCGGCTACGGTGCAACCGGTCGCATCAACAGTACCGGATTCCTGCACGGCGGTGCAGCAAAGCAGTTCAGCTACGAGTATCTCAGCGGCACGAACCTGCTGCAGAAGCTCAGCCTGCCGAGCAATATGACGCTCACGCAGGAATACGAGCCGAAGCGTGACCTGCTTACCAGCATGCTGTACAAGCGCAGCAATACCGGCATTGCCCAGCGTAGCTACACCTACGATGCGCTTGGTCGTCCTCTTACCCGAACTATCTCGCGCAACAACGCCACGGTGACAGATACCTTCGGCTACAACACCCGCAGCGAATTGACCCGCGCCCAGGTGAACAACGCCGCCTATGCCTACGATTACGACAACATCGGCAACCGCAAGATAGCGCAGGAGAATGCAGAGGAAATCACCAGCTACCAGAGCAATGCACTCAACCAGTACACCATGCTCTCGGTGGATGACCTCATGGACTTCATCCCGGACTACGATGCCGATGGCAACCAGACACTCGTGAAAACCAGCACCAGCATCTGGGCCATC
>JAFZGH010000244.1 GCA_017555465.1 Akkermansia sp.
AGCAGTACCCCATGCTCACCGGCGGCGTGGTGGTCATCGTGAACCTCCCCGGCATCAAGAACAACCAGCTCAAGCTCAGCCAGGACGTGCTGGCCCGCATCTTCCTGGGTGAAATCACCAGCTGGAATGACCCCGCCATCACGGCGCTGAATCCCAAGCTGAAACTCCCGAAGCTGAAGATCACCGTGGTGCGCCGCGCAGATTCCAGCGGTACCTCGTTCATCTTCACCAATTACCTCTCGAAGATTTCCGCCGACTGGAAGAACAAGGTTGGCCAGGGTTCCTCGGTGAAGTGGCCGGTGGGCATCGGCGGCCAGAAGAACCCGGGCGTGTGCAACAACGTGGCCCGCACCCGCGGCGCCATCGGTTACACCGAATACACCTACGCCGTGGAAGCAAAACTGGCCTGCGCCATGCTGGAGAACGCCAGCGGTAACTATGTGGCCCCCAACCAGGCCAGTTTCTCCACCTCCGCCGCTGCGGCCGACTGGAAGAATGCTCCAGGTTTCTACATGGAGCTCACCAACGTGCCCGGCGCCACCAGCTGGCCCATCACGGGTGTGACCTATGTGCTGTTCCGCAAAGATACTCCGGCCGATAAGAAGGCAGCCCTGCGCGACTACTTCATGTGGTGCTACACCAAGGGTGCCCCCACCGCCACAAAGCTCAACTACGTGGCACTGCCGGATTCCGTGGTGAAGCTGGTGGAACAGGAACTTTAAGACTACCCCATTTTGTCCATATAGAGAGTATGGTTCCCCGCAGGTTTTCCTGCGGGGAACTGCTTTTTCTACTCAATGGCATGGACGGCATCTCATCGATAAATCGTGAATTGGAGAAGAGTTGCCGAGCCGTAGGCGAGCGGAATTCAGAGCCCACGAAAGTGGGCGGCATAATCGTAGCGAGGGCCGTCAGACCCTCGTTCGCAACAAAAATATGACCGAGCCCGCGTCTGCGGGCGGCATAATGCGAGGCGAAGAGGAATATCTCGGCAACGCAAATAACTTTTTATTCAATGCCGATATACATTGAAATCGACACGGTTTCGTATTTCGACTCTTTATGCCGCCCTAAAGGGCTCAAAATTTCGCGGTCGTACCGACCGCAAGTGACTCGACAATCTCCAATTTATCGAGCAGAAGAACAGAGCATCCTCTCATTATGCCAACGTATACACGATAAAAAATCACACACAGAACAAACTGTGTGTGATGGCAGGGAAGCATTGCTTAACAATCAGCGTTCAAGCAGGTGGAAAGACGGAATTGCGAGTTGCTTTGCGTGGTCTCCGATACGTTCTATCGAGCGGAGAATGAACAGCAGACTCGTTCCTGTGCGGAAATCCAGAAACATGCTGTCTGCTGCCTGTCTATAAATATTCTCCATCTCCTGCAGGTAGCGGGCATCCAGATCATCATCCATGCGTTGCACGCCGTAGGCCATCTTCTCATCCCCTCGGAGAATGGAAAGAACAGCATCTTTCAGCTGAACCTCCGCCATCAGATACAAAGGTTTGAATGCAGCAACATCTTCAGCGGTTACTTTGCCACTTACCTCGTGTATACAGGTGGCAATACTGCGCAGCTGGTGTATAATACGACCAAGGCGGCCACATCGCTGTGCTTCACGTACAAATGCCAGCCTCATGGCCGATGACATAATCCCGGTGCCTACCATCAGTTCTGCATTGCACTTAGCTTCAGCCTTGCTGATTTCCCGTCCCAAGGTGTCGCAATTGGCATTCAGACGAAGTGCCAGGGGGGAGTTAAGCGTGAAAAGTGCTTCTCGCACTCTATTCATCATGTCGAGGGCTTTCTGACTCAACTCAACAAACATATCCGGCATTGCGGTTTCGTCGCGCGTGTTCATATTTTCTTATATTGTTTCTCTATCTTCTTTTTGCATCATATCGTCAGGTATTATCCCTGTCGACATATGTATAATGAACCAGATTTCGTTACTTGGCAATACTATTACGGTGACAAGAAAGTCACACTCGATGTGTCAAATCCGCCATATTGCAAACAAATATGGAATCAACGCGTTGGAATAGGAGCTCTTTTGACGCATACACAACGTAAAACCTTAATAAGCGGAGCGTTCCACAAAACAGCCAGGGGAAGAACCTTCCCCTGGCTTCTGATATTGATGCTGGATTCGTCTGTTATGCCGAGTGCCGGGTAATGCACCCGGTGCGCAGATAAATAATCTGCTGGCAGATATCGGTGGCCAGGTCGGCTATGCGCTCCAGGTCACGCGCAAGGCCTATGCAGTCAATATAATACTCTACAGCTGCAGGGCAGAGCACACAGGCTGCACGGGCATGCGAGCGGTGTTCGCTGCGCATCACATCTACCGCATCGTCTCGCTCAATGACCTTGTGCGCCAGAAAAACATCTGATGATTCGATGACTCGCAGCGTGTCGTGCAGCATTTCCAGCACTAACTGCTCCATAGGCATGAAATCAAAGGTTTCCTGCCCGGGAATCTCCTGCATTCCGGCTATATGCAACGCACGCTCGGCCATGTGGCAGGCGAAATCAGCCATGCGCTCCAGTGAGGCATTGATTTTGATGCAGGATAC
>JAFZGH010000245.1 GCA_017555465.1 Akkermansia sp.
CAAGCCGCTGATTTTGCTTGTCATCGGGTGGGGTTGACAGTATAATGTGCACAGCATGTCAGGCAAGCGGTTTTTCACCCCCATCCGATTGATAACGCTGGGGCTCCTGGGCGTAGGAGTCATAGCGGTGGGGGTTATTGCCTACCTGAACAGCGAGGCAGACAGCGGCCCTGTATCCCCAGCCATTGCAGGCATTTACGGGCAGGATGTACCCCCGGCCACGGTGCCGGAGCAGCTACTGCCCGGTCTGGTGCTACTCACCCCGCAGCAGATGGCGCTCACCCCGCTGGTGGATGGTTTCCAAAGCCCCTGCGGCACAGCTCGCGGAGGTTTTGTATATGACGCCCAGCCGTTCAACACCCACAACGCCCAGCGCGGCGGCCACCATACCGGCTGCGATATCAACGGCATAGGCGGCGAAAACTCAGACCTGGGGCTTCCCGTGCACGCCGCCGCCCGTGGCCTGGTGGTCTACTGCGGCGAACCCTCTGCAGACTGGGGCAAGGTCGTGGTACTGGCGCACCGCCTGCCTGGTGATTCCCGCATCATCCAGACCCTGTATGCCCACCTTGACAAGAGCATTGTGCGCCAGGGGCAGCTCGTGGGCCGCGGCGAACCCATCGGCACCGTAGGCACGGCCAATGGCAACTACCTGGCCCACCTGCATTTTGAAGCTATTTCCTCCATCTGCACAGAGGCCGGTCAACCCGCCTATGTGCAGCAAGGCACCATGAACCGCCTTGATCCGCAAAAGCTTATCACGTCCCACCCTGCCCCCGCAGTACCGGACCCCTACGAAAGTATCCGCCGGCTTCGCCTGCGCGAAGCCACACTGCAGCAACCTGCAGCCCCAGCCGCCGAAATGCCCACCGGCACCGTACCCGTCAATCCTTCACAATTTCTCTAAAGATACCTTTTTCACGTTATGAAACGCAACATTCTTCTTTTCGTCTGTGCCTTCCTTGCTACGCTGGGTGTATGTGCCGGTGTATTCATGCTGCTGAAGCAGCAGGCTGACAAACAGGCCGATGAAGCCGCCGCCCAGGCCTCTGCCACGGCAGCCAGCGCCGCAGAAACAACTCCCGCACCAGAACCTCAGCCGGTAGCACCAGCGGTACAGCCTGAACCTGCGCCGGATACCACCACCCCCGAACCAGTGGCAGAACCGACCCCTGCCCCCACCCCGGAGCCCGAACCGGAGCCGCAGCCTGAACCCGCCCCTGAGCCGCAGCCGGAGCCGGTGCAGCTTAAGGAGCAGCCGCGCAATGCCGAGCATAAATCTGCCCTGACCGCCGCCGCCGTGCTGGAAGCCAAAGACCCGGCTGCTGCGCTGAAAAACCTGCTGGCCAAGGGCGAGATCACTCCCGAAGCCGCCGAACAACTGGCTGCATGGGGCTCGAAGTACAAGGTGAAAGCCGTGGAGGAAGTGGGCAACAGCCGCCGCCCGAATGGCGACCGCGTGACCCGCTACCGTCTGGTGGCCGAAGAGGGCGGCGAGGACCTCCTCATCGACGTGGTGAGCGTGAAGGGTGGCAAGGTGTTCATTGAATCCGCCAAGGTAAGCTCCTCTGACAAGACAAAGCTGGACCCCGGCGCTGACTCCATCACCGTGGCCGAAGGCTTTGTGGAAGCCGTGCGCCGCGGCAACATGACCGTGGCCCGCACCATGGTGACCGGCGATATGGTGTCTGACGCCACCGTGGCAGGCCTCTGCATGATTTTCGAGGAAGGCGAGTTCAAGCTGCGCGAGCAAGCCCCCATCCGCAATACCTTCAGCACGGAAAACAACGCCGGCTACCTCGTGTACGTGCTCTCCCCCATCAGCACCCGCCCTGCCAACGTGGGCATGGAGCTCACCCGCATCGAGGGGAACGAATGGCGCGTCAAAGCCGTGGCGCTGGATGCCCTGCTGAGCAGCTACGAAAGCATCGCCTCCGATGAGGGCGGCCACTACTTCCCCATCGTGAAGAACCCGAAGGGTGGCGACTCCCTGGCCCTGTTCTTCGCGTTCAATGAGTTCGAGCTCACCCCGCGCTCCAAGCGCCAGCTGCAGATTGTGGCAGAGCTGCTCAAGGCCAGCAAGGGCAAGCTCGACATCAGCGGCCACACCGATGACGTGGGCTCCGAGAAGTACAACCTGCAGCTCTCCATCCGCCGCGCTGAGGCGGTGAAGGAAGCGCTCGTTTCCTTCGGGGTGGATGCCGCCCAGATCTCCACCGAAGGCATGGGCAAGACCCAGCCCCGCCGCTTCTACACCACCGAGGATACCACCGAGCAGATTGACTACATCCGCGGTGAGAACCGCCGCGCTGAAATCTACCTCGACTTCGAGTCATGATGCCCGCCCTCACGGCGCATGATTACGCCGCCGAGCTCAACCCCGAGCAATACGCCGCCGTGACCACCACCGCGGCGCAGGCGCTGGTGATAGCCGGCGCCGGCAGCGGCAAGACCCGCACGCTGACCTACCGCGTGGCGTGGCTGCTGGAGCATGGTGTGCCCCCGTGGCGCATTCTGCTGCTCACCTTCACCAACAAGGCCGCGCGGGAGATGCTGGAGCGCGTCACCGCCCTCACCGGGGCAGATGCCGGGCAACTCTGGAGCGGCACGTTCCACTCCATCGCAAACCGCCTGCTGCGCCGCCACGCCGACCGCCTGGGCTATCTGCCCGGCTTCACCATCTTTGATTCGGACGACCAGCGAGCGCTCATGAAAGCGCTGGTGAAGCAGTTTGCTGGCAAGATGACCAAGGCAGACCGCTTCCCGAAACCGGAGCTGCTGCTCTCTCTGCACAGCCTGGCCGTGAACACCGCCAAAGACTGGCACACGGTGCTGAGCACCGAATACCCGTACCTGGAAACGCACGAGGATATCATCGGCAAAATCTATACCGAATATACCGCCCGCAAGCGTGCCCTCAATGTGATGGACTTTGACGACCTGCTCACCAACCTGCTGCGCCTGCTGCAGGAGCACGCCGATATCCGCCGCGAGCTGCAGGAGCGGTTCCGCCACGTGCTGGTGGATGAGTACCAGGACACCAACACCCCGCAGGATGAGATTGTGCGCCTGCTGGCAGGGGGCACCGGCAGCTGCCTCATGGCCGTGGGGGATGACGCGCAGAGCATTTACTCCTGGCGCGGGGCCAATGTGGAGCACATCCTGCGCTTCACCGAGCAATACCCGCAGGCAGAGGTGCACCGCATCACCACCAACTACCGCAGCCTGCCGCCGATTCTGGCGCTTTCCAACGCCGCCATTGCCCTCAACGAGAACCAGATTCTCAAGGAACTGCAACCGGCCCGCGCTGGTGACAACTTCAAGCCAGCCGTCATCCCCGCCCCGGATAACCGCACCGAAGCCGCCTGGGTGGCCCGCCGCATTGATGAGCTGATGGGCAGCGGCATTCCCGGTAAGGACATCGCCATTCTCTACCGCGCGCATTTCCACAGCATGGACGTGCAGATGGAGCTGACACGCCAGCACATTCCCTTCCGCATCACCAGCGGCCTGCGCTTCTTTGAACAGGCCCACGTGAAGGACGTGGTGGCCTTCCTGCGCCTGCTCTGCAACCCGCGCGATGAAATTGCCTTCCGCCGCATTGTGAGCACCTTCCCGCGCGTGGGAGACGCCACCGCCGGGCGCATGTGGGCCCAGTGGCTTGCGGCATACGAATCCTGGGCAGCAGCCCACCCCGGCCAGGTGGCCCTCACAGAGCCGCACAGCAGGATTATGGAACCGGCTGTAAAGGTGACACCCGCCATACGCCCCAGCTGGGCAGCGTTCCTGAGCCTCATGGACAGCCTGCACCCGGCTGACCACACCCTGCTGCCCGCTGAGCTGGTGCACGCCGTGCATGCCTACCTGGTGCCTTACCTGAGCCACGCCTACGATAACTACGAGGAACGCGCCGAGGACCTGGCACAGCTGGCGCGTAACGTGGGGCAGGAGGAGAACCTGGAGGAATTCCTGGCACAGATTGCCCTGCTGAGCGAGGTGGACACCCCCACCGTCAGCGATGATGACTGCGTGACGCTGAGCACCATCCACCAGGCCAAGGGGCTGGAGTGGAAAATCGTCTTCCTCATCTTTCTGGGCGAAGGGCAGTTCCCCCACCGCCGCGTGATTGAAAGCGGCAGCACGGCAGATATGGAGGAAGAAACCCGCCTGTTCTACGTGGCCGTCACCCGCGCGCAGGACCAGCTGTACCTCTCCTTCCCGCGTTACAACGGCCGCAGTTACGATGCGCAGTTCTGCCCGCCCTCCCGCTTCCTCACCACCATCCCGCCGGAGCTCATGCAGCTCTGGAGCGCGGATTGACTTCTAATTGTTTTACGACGGAATGGTAGCTGGTTGCCGTCTACACGCTACCATGAAAGTAACATCACTCTGCTACATGCTGGCAGCCACTACAGTGGCTGGTACTGCGGCGGCTCAGCAAGACCCGTCCTATATCGACACCTCCTACGGCTGGAGACCCGTGCTCATGGAAATCATCGAAGTACCCGTGAGCCTGAAAGACGCCATGCCCGCAGGAGAACAAATGGCCCGCCGCCACAGTGGTCTTTCCACCGCTCCTGCGGTCATCAACCAGACCCGCTCCCGCGATGAGGACACAGGGAAAGCCCCCTGCCACGGCTGGCGCTTCCTGCCCTCCACGCCGCAGAAGTTCATGCCCTACCTGGATGCTCTCTTTGTGCCAGGCAACACCTGCGTGGAACCCTGCGGCATTATCTGCCAGGATATGGTCTCCACTGGCGCACAGAAAATTAAACGCTTTCTGAGCCACTACGGTTTCCAATACGACCTCACCATGTCGTACAACTACACCGCCATTCACCCCCGCACCCGCCACCGCAACGATTTCTCCTCGTTCAACCACAGCCTCACCGGCACCTGGTTCCTGGCCAAGGATTGCGACAACAGCCAGGGCGTCTTCCTCACCATGGAGGCAGACTGGGGCCAGGGCACCAACTTCAGCGAACGCCGCAGCAGCGCCCAGAGCAGCCTGGGCTCACTCTGCAACCCGCAAGGCAGCCTCCGCGGCGGCAAGGGCGTGTTCCTGCCGCAGCTGGCGCTGGGTTACAGCGGGTTCGATGGCAAGTGGGTGGCCATGGCCGGCACGCTGGACGTAAGCAACTACCTGGACCAGAACGCCTACACCCCCGGCTGGGCTGGCGGACTCATGAACCAGAGCTTTGGCTCCAACCCCGCCCTGCTCCTCCCCTGGGCGAACCTGGGCTTCCTCACCGCCTGGCAACCCTGCGAGAATTTCTACGCCATGTATGCCACCACCAGCACCAACACCGGCGTGAACCAGAACCCGTTCAGCGATTTGAGCGCCAATTACTGGATGCACATAGCCGAGGCCGGCTTCATCATGGATGATGTGCTGGGCATGGGTGCGGGCACTTACCGCCTGCAATATACCATGATTGACCACGGCGGCGATATGGGGCTGGGCTTCGGCCTCAACCTGCAGCAGCAGGTGGGCAAGAACTCCCCGCTGGGCTTCTTCACCCGCGTAGGCTTCATGGACCAGGATGCCGCTGCCGCCACAGGCACCAAGGCAGCCGCCACGGCTGGTCTCATGCTGCAGGCTCCGTTCCGCAAATCCGGCTGGGGCAGCCGCAGCAACTACGACAACGTCTCCCTCGGCTTCCTCTGGCAGCGCGCCGCCAGCAGTGAAAAACCCATGGCCAACAAGGATGAATACGGCCTGGAGCTCAGCGCCGTGGTGCAGGTGACTCCCACCTTCTTCCTGCAGCCGGATGTGCAGTACATCTTCAACCCCATCCATGCCACCGACAAGGACGGTGCCTTCGTGCTCCAGATGCAGGGCGTGTTCAAGTTCTAAAAGGACAGAACCGTCCATCAACAAGAAAGCCCCCGGAATTCCGGGGGCTTTCTTGTTGAATGGTTGTAATACCGGGCTTTACTTACCGAAGGCGGTCTTGTAAACAGCCAGCACTTCCTCCCAGGTGCAGGGGCGGGGGTTGCCGCCGGTGCAGACATCGGCCATGGCGGCATCAGTCAGGGCTTCCAGGTCTTCATCCTTCACGCCGATTTCAGCCAGCGTCTGGGGAATGTTCACATCGATGGAGAGCTGCTTCACCGCATCGATGGCAGCCTTTCGGTATTCCTCCTGGCTCATGGAATCCACACCCTGCACACCCATGGCTCGGGCGATTTCGCGGAACTTCTCACCAGTGTAGGGAGCATTGTACTCCATCACGTAGGGCAGAAGCACGGCGTTAGCCACACCGTGGGGGGTGTTGTAGAAAGCGCTCAGCGGGTGAGCCATGCCGTGCACCACGCCCAGACCCACGTTGGAGAAAGCCATGCCGGTCATGTACTGGCCCAGGGCCATGCCTTCGCGGCCGTCCGGGTCGTTCTCCACAGCCTTGCGCAGGTTCTTGGCGATGAGTTCCACAGCCTTGATGTTGAGCGTATCAGCCAGTTCCCAGGCAGCCAGGGTGGTGTACCCCTCAATGGCGTGGGTCAGGGCATCCATACCAGTGGCGGCGGTAAGGCCCTTGGGCATGGAGCTCATCATATCCGGGTCAACCACAGCCACCACGGGGATATCGTGCGGGTCCACGCACACGAACTTGCGGCGCTTGGCTTCATCGGTAATCACGTAGTTGATGGTGGTTTCGGCAGCGGTGCCGGCGGTGGTGGCCACGGCAATCACGGGCACGCACTTGTTCTTGGTGGGGGCAAGGCCCTCCAGGCTCACCACATCAGCAAATTCGGGGTTGTTGATGATGATGCCGATGGCCTTGGCAGTATCCTGCGGGGAACCACCGCCGATGGCAATCATGTAATCAGCGCCAGCGGCCTTGAAGGCAGCCACACCGCCGTTCACCACATCCACGCTGGGATTAGCCTTCACCTTGTCGTAAATCTCATAAGCGCAACCGGCGGCATCCAGCAGGGTGGTCACCTTGGCCACCACGCCGAACTTCACCAGGTCAGCATCAGTCACAACCAGAGCCTTGGTGAAACCACGGCCCTTCACTTCGGTCACAATAGCCTCCACAGCACCGTGGCCGTGGTAGCTCGTCTCATTCAGAATAAAGCGTTTTGCGGACATAGTGCTACTATAGCAGTATCTGCCGCCAATGCAACAAAAAACATACAGTAGTACATAATCAGGCATGCAGCGGCGTTTCACACACCGCTTACGCGGCGTATGATTTACATACCCTGCTGCTGGAGGAGGGCATCCGGGTTCGGGTCGCGTCCCATGAAGGCGCGGAAAGTCTCCATATCATTGCGGCTGCCACCGGTGGAAAGCACCTCGCGGCGGAAAGCAGCCCCCGTCTGCGTATTGGTGGGGCC
>JAFZGH010000246.1 GCA_017555465.1 Akkermansia sp.
AGCGCACGCACTGTGGTGCCATGGCGGCGGGCAATGCCGCTGAGGGTGTCTCCCTTGCGCACGGTGTAGCGAACCGGTGCGGCGGTGTTGCCGGCTGGTTGCTGCTGCGAGACCGCTGATTCAGCCGTGGTGCGTGGTGCGGACTTCGGTTGTGATGCAGGGGGGGCTGGTGGCGGTGTGCTCTGAGCCGGTTGCTGCTGCGCCACGGGTGATGCCGGGGGCTCGGGCTCCGGCTGCGCTTTCGGAATTGAGGCGGATGGTATCCGTTCCGGTGCAGGGGCGCTGTGGTAGTAGCCGCCGCCGTTTTCGATGACGACATCGTCATTCATGACTGGGGCGGCGGCATCCTGCCACCATGTGAAATCCAGACTGCCGTCTTTCACTACGCAGGAACTGAGCGCCAGCGTAGCTGCGGAACAGGCGAGAATCGGGAGATGGGGGCGGAGCGGAGTCATAGGGAGAGAGACAGATGACTCTTAATTAGCGCTTGCTCTTGTTTTTCTTGGAGGCTGCAGGTGTTTTGCCGGGGATGGTAATCTTGGTTCCGGGACGTACTTTGTTGGCCTGGGCCATGGTCATGTTATTGGCCTTGAGCAGGGCTGCCAGAGTCACGCCATGCTTGCTGGCCACCTTGGAGAGCATATCGCCCTTCTTGACCGTGTAAGTGGTGCTGGTTGTGGTGGCCTTTTTCTTGCTGTCCTTGTAGCCTTCAGGCGTGAAGCGCACTTTGATAATCTGGCCGGGGTGAATGATGTCACCCTTGATGCCGGAGTCCTTGCGGATCTGTGCGATGGTGGTGTGGCTGCGCTTGGCAATTTCGTACAGGTTGTCGCCGGGGCGCACCTTGTACACAACGAGGGTGGGCTCGCTGACCTTCTTCACCTTCTTCTTGGTGGTCTTGGACTTGGTGGAGGTCTTCTTAGGCGTGTTGACGGCTACTGCCTGGGTGGGTTTCGGCTGGGCCGGAGTGGCGGCAACCGGGGTGGATGTGGTGGCGTAGGGGTCGAAATCGTCCGCTACGTGGGAATCGAGCACGGTGTCGTCATGCGCTACTGCTGGCTGATTCTGGGAGGCAATGCCGTTGGATGCAGCCATGGATTCGCCGGGCTCGGGGGTGGCAAACTGGTTGCGGTCCATTTCCGGGGTGCGATCCCCTGCCGGTACCTGGTAAGAGGTGTCGCCTTCGAGTACCCAGGGGGGGAGTTCTTCATCGCCGACGATGGCTTCGCTCATGGGCATGGCTTCCTCGTAACCAAGGGTATCTGCATTGCGGAAAGAATTACAGGAGGACAGAGCCGCAAGCATGCCGGCTCCGAGACCAAGTACAGAAAGGGTTCTTTTCATACGCGCATAGCCTAGCAGACCCTGCTGCCAAATGCAAGCTTTTTTCGTGCTCGCGCGACCGACGCGCACGCGCGGTACATTTGCGCGTCTGCGGGCGCAGATTTGTGTTTACGAGAGACATGAATTGTGCTAATGTGTGAGTGTTGTTCCGGGGGTAACCGGGGCACTGTATTTCAATTTAGCTTAATATCAGACGATTATGAATCTGGAAGGAACAAAGACCGCTAAGAATCTGGCTATTGCCTTTGCTGGCGAGGCCCAGGCTTACACTAAGTATCAGTACTATGCCTCCAAGGCCAAGAAGGATGGCTATGTGCAGATTTCTGAACTTTTCGAAGAGACAGCCCG
>JAFZGH010000247.1 GCA_017555465.1 Akkermansia sp.
ACCATTCAAATCCACACAGCCCAGGTCACCGGTCTTGAACCATCCATCCCGGAAGATTTCCGCATTCAAATCATCGCGCTCGATATAACCGCTGAACACATTCGGCCCCTTGAACCAGATCATGCCCTGCTCGGAAAGCGGCAGGCGCGCCTCATCGTTATCCGGGTCTGTAATGCGCACAGCCAGGCCGGGCACCAGCTGGCCAATCGTGCCATTCTTTTCACCGGGCACAAAGTATGGCTGTTCCGCCGTGGGGCCGATTTTATCCAGATTCACGCCACAGAGCGGGGTGGTCTCCGTCAGGCCGTAGCCTTCCAGCAGCTGCACACCGCACTTCTCCATGAATTCATTTGCCAGAGCCTCCTGCAGCTTTTCTGCACCCACCACAAAATATTTCACGCTCTTGTAGGTATCCTTATGCGCGCGGCGCAGCATACTGCGGGCGAAGGTGGGCGTAGAGAGCACGATGGTGCACTTATGCTTCTCAATCAGATCATTGAGGTTCTTGGCATCCAGCGGCGAGGGATAGGTCACCATGCTGAAGCCGTATATCATGGGCATAATAGTGGTGAACGAAAGGCCCAGGCTGTGAAAAATGGGCAGACTGCACAGAATCGGGCTTCCTGCCGGCACATAAGCCTTGCTGAGCAACTGCGCTGTGTTGGAAAGAATCATCTTATGGGTCAGCGGTACGCCCTTGGGCTCACCGGAAGAACCGGAAGTAAACAACAGGGCGGCCTCATCATCCTTGCAACGGGCATCCAGATTAAATGTTTTGGCAATAACCGATACCGGGGCAAACTTGGCGAACGCCACCCAGCTGGCAATCTTCGCCATACCCAGGCTCTTGAGAGTCTTATCCAGGTGGATGATGGCCTCCCCCTTGGGCCAGGGGAACTGCGGCAGCTTGCTCATGAATGCACGAGCCGTTACAAAATGCTTGAGCCCGCCCTGGCGCACAATGCTCTCAAACGCGGCCTCTGAGGAAGTGTAATTGATATTGACCGGCACAATACCAGCCAGGAAACACGCGATATTGGCAATCACGCCACCCTTGCCAGGCGGCAGGATAATACCCAGGCGCTGTTCCTTGACATTCTTCTTGAACCAGCGGGCCAGCGCCATAGCCACACCCAGCATCTTGCCATACGGCAGAGAGGAACCGTCCAGTCCGTCCACCAGTTCCACAGAGGCATGCTTCTTCAGATTCTCAACCAATACCCGGGGCAGTGATTTTTCAAATGCAGGGTTTTCATTGTAACGGACGTAGCAGGCCTCCATCCAGATTTCCAGCAGGCGCTCGCCCGTCTGCGGGCCGGACTGCATCTTGGGCAGGAAATCCACTGTTACCCAGTCATAATCCTGAGCGGAGGTAAAGGCCCGGCTCACATGGTTACGGAAACCACCCACAAACACCGGCACCGGGGCGATGTGCAATGCGCCCAGCTGCATCATGAAAGGCATGGGCACATCCGAAATGGTACCCATGATACTGTTCGGGCGACCAGGAAGGTAGAGCACATCCAGGCCTTCCTGCATCAGCTGCATGAGTTTTTCACGCAAGGTACGGCTGTCACTCTTGCGGAAATTGAATGAAAGGACTTTGCTGCCGGTC
>JAFZGH010000248.1 GCA_017555465.1 Akkermansia sp.
GAGGGTGTATTCATGGGTAATGTAGAGGTTCATGCTCTGCGCCTGGTCAATATGGCGCTGGCGCACCCCGGCGGCGCGCACCGACCAGCTTTGGTCGATGTGGTGGGCGTTCTTGTACAGCCAGAGGGTCTGCAGGGTGAGCTCCGGCGCCACGCGGGGCATGAGCCCGCTCTTCTTTTCCTCCAGGAAGAAGAGTTTCATGACCGGGTCGATTCCGGCGGTGGTGCCGGCAATGATGCTGGTGCTGCTGGTGGGAGCAATGGCGAGCAGCCAGGCGTTGCGAAGCCCGTGGGTGGCGACGCGCTGGCGCAGTTCCTGCCAATGGGGCGCGGTGTAGCCGCGGCGGTCGAAGTAGGCTCCGGTCTGCCATTCGCTGCCTTCAAAGGCGGCGTAGGCGCCCTTTTCGCGGGCGGTGTCGCAGCTGGCGGCAATAGCGGCGTGGTTAATCTGCTCGAAGAGAGCATCCGCAAAATCAAGGTGTTCCTGTGTTTCCCAGTGCAGCCCGAGCCTGGCGAGCATGTGATGGTAGCCGCTTACTCCCAGCCCGATGGGGCGCATGGAGCGGTTGGTGAGCTCGGCATAGGGCAGGGGATAGAAGTTCAGGTCAATCACGTTATCAAGCGCGCGCACGGCGTTGCGGGTGATTTCCTCCACTTCCTGAGGGTTGCGCACATCGATGCGCCCCAGTGAGAGGCTGGCCAGGTTGCAGACCACGAAATCGCCGGGCTTTGTGGTGGTGACCACCACGGTTTCGCCATTCACGGTTTGTACCTCCTGCGTCAGGGATTCAATCGCGCTCATATTCTGCGCAATTTCGGTGCAGAGGTTGCTGCAGTAGATGATGCCGCGGTGCTTGTTCGGGTTGGCGCGGTTCACGAGGTCGCGGTTGAAGGCGAAGGGCGTGCCTGTTTCGACCGCGCTCTTGAGGATGAGACGCACGATGTCCTTGATGGGCACAACGCGCTTGTGGATGCGGCTGTCTGCCACGCAGCTGTGGTAGCGTTCCTCCCATTCCTCGCCGTAGCTGTCTTCCAGGGCATAACCCTTCACGCACTTGATTTCGTGCGGGCACATGAGATACCAGTCGCCCTCGATGTTGTCGCGCGCCTGCTGCCAGAAATAGTCCGGGTAGCACACGGCGGGAAAGACATCGTGCGCCTTTAACCGGTCGTCTCCGTTGTTGGTGCGCAGCGCCAGGAATTCCGGTAAATCGCGGTGCCAGGCGTCGAGGTATACTGCTACCGCTCCCTGGCGCACGCCCAGCTGGTCCACGGCCACGGCGGTGTCATTGGCCAGGCGTATCCAGCGGATGACGCCGCCCGCCGCGCCGGGAAATCCCCGGATAGCGCTGCCGCTGGCGCGTACCTTGCCGAAGTAGAGCCCCATGCCGCCGCCGTATTTGCTGACCTGGGCGAAGTTGTCGATGCTGCGGTAGATGCCCTCCAGGCTGTCTGGCACGGTGTCGATGAAGCAGGAGGAAAGCTGGTGGAAGGGTTTGCGGGCATTGGCCAGCGTGGGGGTGGCCATGGTGACTTTCAGCGTGCTGAGCATATCGTAGAAACGCCGTACCCACTGCAGGCGGTCGTGCTGCTCGTTCATGGCGAGGTGCAGGGCAATGCCCAGGAACATTTCCTGCGGGCTTTCGAGCACCGCCCCGGCATGCGTGCGGATGAGGTAGCGCCCGTGCAGCAGCTCCAGCCCGGAGTAGTTGAAGAGCTTGTCGCGCTCGGGACGCAGCATCTGTTCGCAGCTGTCAATCTCTGCCTTGGTGTAATGCGTCAGGATGTAGGAGCCATAGACTCCTTCCTTGCTCAGGTGGGTGAGTTTATCGTACAGACTGGCAATGCCGGCACGGGCTTCGTGCCGGGAAAGCTGGTTGCGGAAGCGCAGCAGCCAGAATCGTGCGGCAATCATTTCCCAGTTCGGTGCGTCGCGCGTGGTGAGTTCGGCTGCAGCCTTGATAAGGCAGCCCAGCCCGGCTTCATCGCTCTGGCCGCTTTTGCCGAAACTGCGGAAGCGGGTGGTAAGATGGGGCAGGGCGTATTCTTCTTCCGGGAATTCCTGTTGCAGTTCCTTGAGGACGCTTTCCAGCGCGACTCGGTCTGCAAAATGCCCCAGCAGTTGTTCGCGGTTGGCGCGCGCCCGGCTGCGCTCGTTGCGGTAGAGTATGAAGTTCTTGGCGGCTTCGTAGTAACCTGCCACCATCAGCACGGCCTCCACCTGGTCCTGGATGCTTTCCACCGCAATCACATTCTCTCCCCGGCTCAGCAGCGTGCCTTCTATGTCTGCTGCCAGTCGTCCGGTTTCGGCTGCGGCTTCCATCATGCCCACGCTTTCAAACGCCAGCCGGATGACCCGCTCTATCTTTTCCCGACGGTATTCCTCTACCGCTCCGTTTCTTTTCCGTATCTTCATGGCTCCACTATATCTTGTATGCGTGTCGACAGTTTACCCGCTCATCTTGAAAAGTCAAGTAAAATGGTGGGAAAAAGTAGAATTATTTTTACAAAGCGGCGCAATGCGCATAAAGCGAATGTGAAACAAGATGAAATAAACTGCGATTGTAGAGATGTAAATGTTGTAAAGAGATAGATAAATAAAACAAAGCTTGAAAATCTCAAATAAAAAGAAAAGACTGCAGCGCTTGATAAATGTACAGGCACAACACCCTGTCACCCTATACCATGAACAAGAATTTTTTTCAGATGATGTTACTGTCCGCGGTCGTGAGTGTATGCTTCAGCAGCTGCGACCATGTGAGCTTTGTCCACCACGTGAACAGCCATGTTGCTGCCCGACCGGTCGTGTATCGTCCGGTGGTGCACAAGGAAGTAGTGCACAAGGAAGTGGTGGTTCACCAGCCTGCACCGAAGCCGGTGGTGGTTCACAAGCCCGCGCCGCAGCCGAAGCCCGTAGTGCAGCACAAACCTGCGCCGCAGCCCAGGCCCGTGGCGCAGCATAAACCGGTGAATAATAAGAAGCCCATGGCCCAGAACAAGCCTGCGAACAATAATAGAAAGGCGATGGCAGAGAATAAGGCCAACGAAAAGCGCCCTGTTGCCCGCCGTGCTTGATTCATCACATGAACCAATAACCCGGATTCAGAATCATGAACAGGAAATTCCTTAAAATGAGCCTCCTAATGGCCGTAGCTGCCCTTTGCCTGAGCAGCTGCCATTGCCTGCACCATCATCACCATGGTCACGGTTTCCATCACGCAGGCGGATTCCACCACATAGGCCGCCACCACGGCTGGAGGCGGTAAATCAAGAGCTGCTGTTGATGAGTTTCTGGAGCTCGTTCATTTCCTGCATGAGGGCAGCGGCTTCTTCGAGCGAAATGCCGGGTGTATTGACACGGGAGCGCAGCTGATCCACATTGGCCTTGATGGCCGCGAGGGCGGCATTGGCGCAGGTGGATTCCACGGTGTGCACCACATCGGGAATATCAACGGGGGCGTGTTCCATGTTGCGGAGGGCGGCAGCCTGCTCCGGCGGGAGTTTGGCGATGAATGCCTGCCAGGCGTCCTCATTGCCAGGGGCGGGCAGGGATTCCATGAAACGCTGCAGCACCACGCCGCCGGAAAGCCAGCGAATGGGTTCCTGGAGTTCCTCGATGCGTTCCAGCAGCATGGCCTGGGCCTCTGCATGCACAGAGGCCAGGAAAATGAGGTCGTGAATGGCGCGGTGCAGGGTGATGGGGATGACGCGCACGGGCTGCTCCATTATGGTTTCGGCTGCGGTCATTTCCTCCTCCTCGCCGGGTTCCCATGCCGGTTCTGCCGGAGGACTCTGCGGAGCTTCCTTGCGGGTGCGGATGATACCTTCCACCGTTTCGCGCAGGGACTCAAGCCCGGTGTTTAAACGGGTGGCTAAATCGGCCACGGCCACGTCGCGGCGGTTGCGGTCGGTGATTTCGGAGGCCAAATCTGCCATGCGGGGGATGAGGGCGGCGCGGGCATTGGCATCGCCCTGGATGAGGGCGAGTTCCTGCGCCACGCGCACTTCAAGATAAGGGCGCGCGGTGTCAATTGCTTCGCGCAGCGCTTCCGGCCCTTTGCTGCCGATGAGGGAATCGGGGTCTTCGCCGGAGGGCAGACTGGCATGGTACACCTCCAAGCCCGCAGCGGCCAGCTTGCGGAAGGTCTTTTCGCTGGCCTTGATGCCGGCGTTGTCTCCATCGTAGCAGAGAATCGCCTTTTTGGCGTATTTGCGGAGGATTTTGGCGTGTTCATCGGTGAAGGCCGTGCCGAGCCCTGCCACGGCGTTGCGGATGTCGGCTTTTTCGTGGCAGGCAATCACATCGAGCTGCCCTTCACAGACCACCACGCACATACCCGCCTTGCCGATGGGCCCGGTGGCTTTGTAGAGCCCGAACAGCAGTTCGCCCTTGTGGAAAGCGGCGGTGTCTGCTGTGTTCACGTATTTGCGCGGGTCCTGTCCCTCCTGGATGATGCGCCCGGAGAAGCCCACAATTTCCCCGCGCACATTGTGGATGGGGAACATGAGGCGATCCCGGAATACGGGGTAGAGTCCACGCTGGCCGCGGCCCAGCAGATAGGCTTCGGCCAGCAGGCGGTCATCCATGCTGCGGGATTGCGCCAGCTGGGCGAGTTCGCGGAAATCCGGCGGGGCCCAGCCGAGCTGCCAGGCGCGGGCAATCTCGATGCCGAAGCCTCGTTTCTTGAGGTATTCGCGCACGTGCGCGGCAGCGGCATCGCGGCAGAGCTTGCGGTGGTAGTAATCGGTGGCCAGGGAGTTGGCCTCCACCACGCGGGCGCGCATGCGGCGCTGGCGTGCCATTTCCGGGTTTTCCTCCTCCTCGATGACCGGGATGCCGTTCATGTCTGCCAGTCGGCGCAAGGCGGTGGGGTAATCGAGGTTTTCGAACATCATGATGAACTTGATGGCATCGCCTCCCACACCACAGCCGAAGCAATGGAAGGACTGGCGCGCCGGGTTCACATGGAATGACGGCGTTTTCTCACTGTGGAACGGGCAGCAGGCTTTCCACGAATTGCCCGCGCGGCGCAGTTGCACATATCTGCCCAGGAGCTCCACAATATC